>CAWVZZ010000110.1:0-6671 GCA_963934745.1 uncultured Flavobacteriales bacterium
CGATAACTGGACTGTAATTAGAAAACTAATTAAAGAATAATTACACTAAAAAGACCCCATTAAAAAGCGGAACACTTTTCAGTATTCCGCTTTAGTGGAGAAGCGGGGCGGGAAATCCGAAAAGTTTGAGGGGGATTTGAAAGCGATTAGCAAGAAGAACTATGGAATGCAGAGTGTCCATTAATCTTAGTAACTTTTGTCCAACTTAGACTGACGACTTACAATAGATTACCTTACAGGTCTAATCCCATGTTATAATGAGACTTTTTATTACTGCTTTAGCTTGTTTGATTTTAGTAGGATGTGAAAGCACTCATACAACGAGAAAGATTATTCAAAACAATTCCTCCTATTCAATACAAATAGATTATTCCAGTGGTTATGATGGCATGGATAGTATTTACACCCTACCTATAAACTCATATATCGATATAGAATTAACCCAAAAACTAGGGAATCACCCATGCGAATTGCCATCATCTCCTTGTTCAATATCTGAAAACGATACGCTTGTCGTTTTACTTGATAATTTTATATTTATGGGTGACTTTAGAAATGAATTCAATTGGAAAGAAGATTTAGGTGGTAATAAGCATACTATTCAGCTTTGTACTTATGAAATTACAAATGAAGATTTTGAATAAAAATATTTTACTCACTTCACTCTCTAATACGTCTTCTAAAGCGGTTCCCTTTGCTCTAAGAATCCTTTATTGTGCCAAGTCTATAGACTAACTTACAGCCTTAAAACCTATGTTATGAAAAGACTTTTCATTACTTCTTTAGCTTGTTTGATTGGTGTGAGTGTATTTGGGCAGATAAAATCATGTGAATTAATTCCTGACCCTGGACCTTGCTTCGGATATATTGAAACATTTTTCTTTAATCAAGAGACTCAACAATGTGAGCAAACTTATTGGGGAGGATGTGAAGGTGTTGTTGCTTTTTGGAATATGAGCGATTGCATAAGCAGTTGTGGAAACACTAATTCAATAAATTCAATATTTACAGTTGAAAAGCATCTGATTAAGATTGTTGACGCTTTAGGAAGAAAAGTCAATCACACAACGAACCAAATCCTCTTCCACATCTACGATGATGGATCAGTAGAGAAGAAGTTTATCGTAGAGTAAGCGGGGCGGGAAATCCGATAAATTTGTGGAGGATTTGAAGTCCATCAAATAAATTAAATATCTTCATAGCGCACATATTGAAGTTTAAGTCCAAACCTTTTCTTTTTCTCCTTCAGATTTAGTTGTGGACGATGGAATGACAGTGGTTTGGGTGAACTTTGGCGGAACACACGATGTAAATGGAATAGCAAGTTACATAACTGGCGATTTGTCACAGACTAAAAATAAAAATTACTCAACAACAAACTTCTTCTCTACTGATCCATCATCGTAGATGTGAAATAGTATCTGATTATAAGAGTGATAGCCTTCTCTACCTAATGCGTCAACTATCTTGACAAGTTTTCTGCTTAAGTTCGGTTGTAAGAATTCTAAGTCATCTGTATCATCTATAAGCACATTGAATTCAGTCCTTGGAGAAAGACATGGGCTCGCTGATGACATATTCCAATTGTAAAAGAAATAATAAAAGCTATACTGATTATCACTAGTGATTGTAGTGCTTACAATACTTGCAATAGAACCTATTTGATAGGGAAAATTTATATCGGAATTATCATCATCTCGCCATAAAAACGGAGATTCCACCCCAGACCTTATTCCATAACCTTCACCAGCTGGTAATTCATAATTTAAAATGAATTCATTTACACCACTGACTAAT
Organism: uncultured Flavobacteriales bacterium; assembly: GCA_963934745.1. Taxonomy (GTDB): domain Bacteria; phylum Bacteroidota; class Bacteroidia; order Flavobacteriales_D; family Sanyastnellaceae; genus UBA974. Next base: position 1,798 of record CAWVZZ010000110.1, read on the forward strand.
ATTTGTGTGAAGTCTTGTAAAACATTACCATCAAGATCTAAAATTTCTATTATATGTTCTCCACCCTGTTCAGAATAAACTTCTACTGAATTAAATATCACATCTTCGTTTACGTTAAAAATTAACCAGTAACCACTATTATCGTGATATTGACCATTGTTAAAATCAGGGTTGATTTTACCACCATACACATCAAATTCGCCATTAGAATTTGAAACCCAAATTGATTGAGGAAATGCTTCAAATGACATTGTATAGGACTCTCCTATGTATATAGAATTAGGAGAGATTAAGCTTTCGTACCAAAAAGATTCTGGTTCATTTTGGAATTCTACCGCTACATCTTCTTGCAATATTGATTGTGGAGTAGGCGGAAGTATTTCAAAACAACTCTCGTCATCTATTGTTGCTTCAAAGTCGTAATTACAAGAATTAAGATCCGTACACCCTAAGCAAAATAACTCTTCATTTTCACAACCACCACAGATGTTAAAACCAACGCATGAACCATCGTCTTCAATTGCGGAATCATCATAGTTACAAGCAGTAGGATCCATACATCCTACATCACTCAATTCTCCTGACAATCTTAGTAGAAACAATCCCTCTTCAATATGTGAGACTGCTATTACTCCTGAAGGGAAATATGGGTAATTTGACCATGTTCCATTAAATTGTGGAGCATCACTTGAAGGATAAACGTCAAAAAATCCAACTTCTTCTAAAGATCCACTAGCAATATTTTCAGTGTCTAAAATCCTAAGCCCAGCACGGTAATTAGATTGATACACTAAACCGTTATGTGTATATAAATTGTGATCTATTGACCCCGTTTCGGACACAAACGTTCCTATTAATTCTGGCGAACTTAAATCAGTCATATCCCATATAAACGAGGTGGTATTTACTCCTAATGATTGCTCATCTAATTCATCATTGCTTATAAAATACTTATGATTTTCTGTAAGCCAGCCTTGATGTGTGTAACTAGAAAAGTCATAACCTGTTGAACTAATCATTATAGCATCACTGGGATCGGTAACATCAACGACGGTTATAGTATTTTCATTACAACAAAATGCTATTTCTTTCCCTTGATAATTGACATCTGGTCCATTGTACGCTACTACTTGTGCATCATGGGTATATCCATCGTTTGAAAAATCTCCTATGATGGTAGGATTAGTAGGATCGCTGATATCTACAATGTGTAATCCGCCATCAAAAGTGTTCGTCCCTACACCATATGCTCTGCCTGAGCTTTCATTAATCACAAGGTTATGTGCTGCTCCCCATCCCGTGTACATATAATCGGCTTCTAGGGTTACAGGAGGTGCGACAATTGCACTCAGATTTGTCAGATCAAAAACTTGCATCCCATGCCCATTTGCTTCTGAAACGATGAAGGCGTGGTTGTTGTAAACCTTGATATCCCTCCATAGTGAGGTAGAAGTAGAGGTAGGTAAATCACCTATAAATTGAGGGTTAAGTGGGTCAGAAATATTAATAAATGACGTGCCATTTGTTCTACCTATAATCACATATTCTGTACTATCAATAGGATCCACCCATCCCCATATATCATTCATGTCACCACCTCCTATATTTTGTTTATCCATGAAAGAAAGCAATTCAACATTATCACAAGGATATTCGCCTGACATACCATTAATGCATGGTGTTTGTGCATTACCCAAAAGAGCAATGATGGATATAGATGATAGTATTATTATATTCTTAAACATTATAATTTATTTGATTTTCAATACAGTTTTCACTGAGGTGTTTCGTGCAGGATTTACAAGATAAGTACATTACTTCTTGCTAACTTCGAGTGAGAGAAAAAATTAGGCTATATTCAAATAACTTCCTTTGACATAAAGCATCAAGTAGTCCTTTTCCTCCCAATCATATACGCTATACATAATGTCAGTTCTATAGATACGTTTTATTGTTAAAAAACCAAGACTAATTAAATGTCTTGGACAACTAAGAACAGTAAAACCGAAAATAGCGAACATTCTCTACTACCCATACATTGAATGAAAGACCTTATGCTGATGCAGAAGGAATTATAACAGAAGTGGAGAAGAGAGGCGGGAAGTCGAAACACTTTGAGGAGGATTAGCTCACGAACTTGATGTTTCTTTTAAGGCCTTCGAAGCCCGTTCTTTTCACAGGACTGTCTTTGAAGGTCTTTTTAAATACCTCCTCTGTGAGGTCTAACCAGTCTGATTTTTTCATTTCTAAGAGCGATGAGCTAGGCGTGAATTCTGGCTCTGCGTTTTTTTCTGAGTGTCTGTTCCAAGGACAAACCTCCTGACATATATCACACCCGAACACCCAGTTATCGAGTTTCCCAGCCATGGGCTCTGGGATAGCTCCTTTGAGTTCTATTGTGAAATAACTGATGCACTTCGAGCCGTCAACCACGTACGGTTTTACTATCGCTCCTGTAGGGCAAGCGTCTAAACAGGCCGTGCAATTTCCGCAGTGATCTGCTACGGGTGCGTCTGGTTCTAATTCCACATCTAGCATCATCTCGGCTAGGAAATAGTAGCTGCCCTTTTTCTTCGATATCAAAAGACTATTCTTTCCCACCCATCCAAGTCCAGACTGCGCAGCCCAAACCCTTTCAAGTATAGGTGCCGAATCCACAAAGACCCTCCCCTCTACCTCGCCCCACTCTTCCCTGGCTAGTTTCAACAGCTCCTTCAGTTTCCACTTCAACACGTGGTGATAATCTTTCCCTTGAGCGTACTGAGAGATTTTCAATTCCCCTTCGACCAGATTTACATCTGGGTTGTGGTAGTTGAACATGAGGCTTACAACGCTTTTAGTGCCGGGGACGAGAAGCCTCGGATCTAACCTCTTATCGAAATGCCCCTCCATATACTTCATCTCCCCATGCATCCCGGTCGTCAGCCATTCCTCTAATCGTGGGGCTTCTTCCGTGAGCTCTCGCGCGACACTAATGCCTACACTCTCAAACCCTAATTCTCTAGCCTTCGCTTTAAGCCACGTGGCCCTTTTAGATGCTACATGATTAGAGCGCGACATCTATCCCTCAAATAAATTCCCTGAAGAAGCCTGAGGGGTTTTGCCGAGATGAGTATATGCGGCCTTTGTTGCTTGCCTTCCTCGGGGGGTTCTAACGAGTAGGCCCTCCTGGATGAGGAAAGGCTCATATACCTCTTCTAAAGTGCCTGAGTTCTCTCCTATGGCTGTTGCCAGCGTAGTCATACCCACTGGCCCTCCTCCGAACTTATCTATTAAAGCTGAAAGGATTCTGTTATCCATCTCATCTAAACCTTTCTTATCAACTTGGAGTGCGTCGAGTGCATAATCCGTCAGCTCGGGCGTGATCTTGCCGTCGCCTTTGATTTGGGCGAAGTCTCTTACCCTTCTTAATAGGGAATTCGCAATTCTAGGTGTTCCTCTGCTCCGCGATGCAATCTCATAAGCCGCTTTTGCGTCGTGTGGGATTTCTAGTATCCCAGCCGAGCGTTCAACTATATCCGTTAATGTCTTTGTATCGTAATACTGTAGTCTGAGGTTAATGCCGAACCTGGCCCTCAGAGGTGAAGTGAGAAGACCGGAACGGGTAGTGGCTCCGATTAAAGTAAATGGATTGAGGTCGATTTGGACTGTTCTGGCGTTAGGGCCGGTGTCTATGACGAGGTCGATACGATAATCTTCCATTGCACTGTACAGATACTCTTCTACTACTGAACTGAGTCTGTGTATCTCATCTATAAAGAGAATATCATTTTCTTCAAGGCTAGTTAATAGACCAGCTAGATCGCCGGGCTTATCAAGGACAGGTCCTGAAGTTGTTCGTATCTGAACATCCATCTCATTGGCTACGATGTTAGCTAGGGTGGTTTTACCCAGTCCCGGAGGTCCATGGAATAACACGTGATCAAGGGATTCGCCGCGTTGTCTGGCAGCGGCTACAAAGACTTGGAGATTATCCATGGCTGCCTTTTGGCCTGTAAAATCCTCGAACCTAGCGGGCCTGAGGACTCTATCGATATCCCCATCAGCTTGCTGTGCCGCTTCGTCCCTCATGTCGAATTCATCGTCCATATCCATAGCGCCAAGTTAATAGAAAAGAAAAACCCCTCGGCACAAAACCGAGGGGCATAAATTCTTTTTTTCAACTAGAAGAAATTTCTAGTGTGCTACCTCTCCTTTTTTCATAGGTGTAGTCTGAGGAACGAAGTCCTCTTCGTGCTCTGGATTGCTGTAATCGTAAGCCCAACGGTGAACCTCTGGAAGAGCCCCAGGCCAGTTACCGTGTATGTGCTCTACTGGTGTAGTCCACTCTAACGTATTAGACTTCCAAGGGTTTTCTGAAGCCTTTTGGCCTCTAAAAATACTATAGAAGAAGTTGAAGAGGAATATCAACTGAGCGATGGAACCTATGATAGCAAAAATTGAGATGATAGGCTGTAAATCAGCTACACTATCTAAGAAGGCAAATGATGACTCATCGTAATATCTACGAGGCGAACCAGCTAGACCTACAAAGTGCATGGGGAAGAATACTCCATATCCACAAACCATAGTGAGCCAGAAGTGTGCAAACCCAAGTTTTGTATTCATCATCCTTCCGAACATTTTTGAATACCAGTGGTATACTCCGGCGAACATCCCGAATATGGCAGACATGCCCATTACAATATGGAAGTGTCCCACAACAAAGTAAGTGTCGTGAACAGTCACGTCTAGTGCCGAGTCAGCAAGGATAATCCCAGTTAATCCACCTGTAACGAAAGTGCTCACAAGACCGATGCTGAATAGCATAGCAGGAGTAAATACGATGTTACCTCTCCACAGAGTGGTGATATAGTTAAATGCTTTTACAGCAG
>CAWVZZ010000111.1:0-6586 GCA_963934745.1 uncultured Flavobacteriales bacterium
AAGCTGAAAACGATTAGGGTTTTATTGATCTAATATCCCACTTTGAAACGGCAGCGGCTAACATTCTTTCAGGTGTATCTAGGGTAATGGTTAACCCTAAAAAACTAAGGGCTTTTGAAAGTTGCTCGGGGGCATCAGATATTTCAATGGGAGCAGCATTAGTGAGCTTGCTGAGCTTGAGTCCGTGGGTGTTGATGACGAGGGGGACGTGTGCGTACTGTGGGTGCTGGAGGTGGAGTGCAGATTGCAGGAGGATGTGAGAATGTGTTGAGGTCAGTAAATCAAGGCCGCGGACTATGTGGGTTATAGAGGAATCGGCATCGTCGACTACTGCCGCTAGATGGTAGGCGTAGTGACCGTCTGCTCGACGAACAATAAAGTCACTAACTGAGTTGGCAGGTGAGGTTTGAGTGCCCTGAACCGTGTCTTGCCATGTGAACTCCTGTGGGGGCGCTATGAATCTTACAGAGCGTTCTGTTCGACCTGGAGGGAGTTGTGTTCTGCAAGTGCCTGGGTAGAACTTAAGGCCGTTGATAGCTTCTAAATCGCTACGAGAACAAGCACATCCGAAACACAAACCGTCTTCTCTAAGTCGTTCTATAGCAGAAGCGTATAGCTCGTGACGAAGGCTTTGGTATATGATGCTATCATCCCATTTAAGAGAGTAGGCATCGAGGGTTCGTAAAATATCGTCAGCTGCCCCATCGACTTCGCGAGGTGGGTCTAGGTCATCAATTCGCACTAACCACTTCCCTTTATTGGAGTGTGCATCACAATAGCTTGCTACAGCAGCTACAAGAGAACCGAAGTGCAATCGCCCTGAAGGGGAAGGTGCAAATCGTCCTATGTAGCAAGTATTCATTATCGTACTAGCTTACGGTACTTTATGCGTTTAGGACCTTCTGTACCTAGGCGTTTCTTGCGGTTTTCCTCGTACTCAGAATAAGTCCCTTCGAACCAATAGGCATTAGAACCACCTTCGAAAGCTAGGATGTGAGTACAAATTCTGTCTAGGAAATATCTATCGTGAGAAATGACTACGGCGCATCCAGCGAAAGACATTATGCCTTCTTCGAGAGCTCGTAGGGTATTGATATCGATATCGTTTGTAGGCTCATCGAGAAGAAGAACATTTGCCTCCGTCTTAAGCGTCATCGCTAGGTGTAACCTGTTAAGCTCACCTCCAGAAAGGACCTTACATTTCTTCTGTTGGTCTGAGCCATTAAAATTAAATCGGCTAACGTATGCCCTACTATTTACAAGTTGCCCTCCTATTTCGATATGTTCATTCTTTCCTGAAACGACTTCCCAAACTGTTGATTCGGGATTGATGTCTTTGTGGGTTTGGTCTACATAACCTAACTCAACTGTATCCCCCAAAGAAAGTGTCCCTTTATCTGGCTGCTCCTCTCCCATTATCATCTTAAAAAGCGTCGTCTTACCAGCTCCGTTAGGCCCGATAATCCCTACAATTCCAGCTGGCGGAAGTTGGAAAGTCAGCCCATCAATAAGTAATTTATCACCGTATGCCTTCTGAAGATCTTTAACCTCGAGAACCTTGCTTCCGAGACGTGGACCGTTGGGAATAGGTATCTGAAGACGAGTAGATTTTGCCGCTGTGCCGTCAGATAGCATAATTTCATAATTCGATATACGAGCTTTGTTTTTCGCACGACGCCCTTTAGGACTTGTACGAATCCACTCCAGCTCCTTATCTAGTTCCTTTTTACGCTTTGACTCTTGCTTCTCCTCCTGTGCCAAACGCTTAGTCTTCTGCTCTAACCAGCTCTCATAATTACCCTCATAAGGAATACCTTCACCCTTATCAAGCTCGAGAATCCATCCGGCAACATTATCTAGGAAATATCTATCGTGAGTCACGCATAGGACTGTTCCTTCATATTGCTCAAGATGCTGCTCTAACCAGTCTATTGATTCAGCATCCAGGTGGTTAGTAGGCTCGTCAAGTAAGAGTACATCGGGCTGCTTAAGAAGCAATCGGCAAAGGGCGACACGGCGTCTTTCTCCTCCACTTAACTCACTAATTAACTGATCATCTGGAGGGCATCTAAGAGCGTCCATTGCAATGCTTAGCTTAGTATCTAGATCCCATGCTCCAAGTGAATCTATTTTATCTTGGACTTTCGCTTGACGATTAATTAGGGACTCCATTTTATCTGGATTGTTCAGGATCTCCTCATCCATGAACTTCATGTTAATCTCCTCAAACTCAGCAAGGACATCAATGATTTCTTGCGTACCCTCTTCTACTATTTGACGAACGGTTTTCGTTTCATCTAGATCTGGCTCTTGTGGTAAGTACCCCACTGTATATCCCGGTGCCCAAACCACATCCCCTCTAAAGGCATCATCTAATCCCGCGATAATCTTCATAACAGTGGACTTACCCGAACCGTTAACTCCTATAATTCCGATTTTCGCACCATAGAAAAACGATAAGTAAACATCATTCAGGATAAGCTTCCCAGACGGTGTCTCTTTGTTCACCTTGACCATAGAGAATATTACTTTCTTATCGATAGACATGCTTTTTTGATTTTGTTATTAGCTAATACTTAGAAAGGCAAAGGTACTTAACGAAAACCCATAGCCACCACTAACTCTATACTAGGTTTTCTTCTAAATCACAAGTTTTTATTTTTTAAAACTTCTAATCACAAGGAATATTATTGTGGACTGTAACGCTATCAAAAAGTAATGTAGAATTCTGATTCGGTCATAATCATCCGATATCTCAAACCCATACTCTAGTGACTTGTAGAACAAAAAAGAAAGCCCGAGGCCTACCAAATATCCGATTTGCTTTAAGACATCAATTTTACTCAACAAATGTTTATCATGTGCCACCAGAGTTTCTGCCCTCACTAGATAGCCCCCAAAAATAAAAGTAAGTTGATATCCACAAAAAATAAGAAGGGCTACAGTGAGACCTGCATCAAAGATTAAGAACACAATTAAAGTAAGTAGCATTATTACTTCAACGAGAATGGAGATCTGAAAGAAGTTCTTGATATTCAGGAGTCGCTTATAAAAAGCTGCAACTACTAACATTAATATTGTCATCACCATACCTCCTATTGAGTATACAGAAGGATCTAATGGCTTATAAATTATAAAAACAATCCCAATAGACAATCCTGTGAAGGATGAGTTAAGGAGCTTATAAAGTAGAAAGTTCTTCTCAACTAATTTCATGAAGTGATAATTTTATCGAAAAGGACATAGCACAAAGGTACTCTTGTAAGGTCCGCCTTCATTAACTTCGAAGCATGGCAGATAAGTCTGAAATTCAATCTAATAAAAACGAAGACGTAATGCGTCTTCTCGTTGCTGACCTTAAACGCAAGCTTGATGAAGTTGCTAAAGGAGGTGGTACTAAAAATATCGAGAAACAACATAAGAAGGGTAAGATGACGGCTAGGGAGAGGTTGAATAAACTATTCGACACCGACTGCGAAGTAATTGAAATTGCTGCACTTGCAGGAGATGGCATGTACGAAGAGTACGGTGGATGTCCATCTGGAGGAGTAGTCGTGAAAATAGGCAGGATTCATGGCCGATTATGCATAGCAGTCGCAAATGATGCTACCGTGAAAGCTGGAGCGTGGTTTCCAATAACAGCTAAGAAGAACCTAAGGGCTCAAGAAATAGCATTGGAGAATAGAATGCCTATAGTTTATTTAGTCGACTCAGCTGGAGTATTTCTGCCCATGCAAAATGAGATTTTCGCAGACAAAGAGCACTTCGGAAGGATGTTCCGAAACAACGCGAAACTATCTAGCGAGGGGATTCCTCAAATAGCTGCCGTAATGGGTTCTTGTGTCGCAGGCGGAGCTTATTTACCTATCATGAGTGACGAGTCTCTCATAGTTGAAGGGACTGGCTCTATTTTTCTTGCAGGAAGCTACTTAGTAAGAGCTGCGATAGGTGAAGACATAGACAACGAAACTCTAGGTGGTGCTAAAACACATTGTGAAATAAGTGGAGTAATTGATTACCCATGCAAGGATGATGATGATGCCATTAAGACAATTAGAGACCTAGCGTCGCATTGGGGTGAGGCACCTACAGGTGCTGGGTTTTCAAGAAACAAAGCCCTGGCTCCTGCTGGAAAAGCTATTTCTTCTATTCTACCCGAACTCAGAACTTCACCTTATAACTCTCACGAATTATTAGATTCACTCGTTGACGCAGATTCTTTTACGGAGTATAAAAAGAGCTACGGTAAAACTATCATCTGTGGATATGCAAGGATAGATGGATGGAGTGTGGGTATTGTGGCTAATCAACGCAACACTGTGAAATCCACTAAAGAAGGATTGCAGTTCGGTGGGGTGATTTATTCCGATAGCGCTAATAAAGCAGCTAGATTCATTATGACGTGTAACCAGAAAAACATTCCTCTTGTCTTTTTACAAGATGTAACTGGATTCATGGTGGGTTCCCGTTCGGAACACGGGGGTATTATTAAAGACGGTGCCAAATTAGTAAATGCTGTTGCTAATAGCGTCGTGCCCAAATTCACCATAGTTTGTGGAAACAGCTACGGAGCAGGCAACTACGCTATGTGCGGAAAGGCTTATGACCCTAGACTAATTGTTGCATGGCCTACAGCTAGAATAGCTGTTATGGGTGGTGAACAAGCCGCTAAGGTTCTTCAACAAATAGAAGTCAGTAGACTTAAAAAAGCCGGGAAACCGGTTGATGAGCAAGCTCAGAAAGAGCTTCTAGAGAAAATCACTGCACGTTATGACGAGCAGACACAACCTGTTTATGCAGCATCTAGGATTTGGGTTGATGCAATTATAGACCCCGAAGACACAAGACTATGGATAAGCACAGGGATAGAAGCTGCAAATGCTGCGCCGGCAGAAAAGCCATTCAGACCGGGTGTGCTCCAAACTTAAACCGCAGAGTATGTCATCAAGATTTTTTGCCCTAGTAGCGATACTGTTAATCTCTCTACCTTCTTTCGCTCAACAGAGCAAGAGGGATGCTGCAAAGATGGCATCTAACCCTTCACCGTACGCAATATTTAATTCCGAAGGCGAGGTTGCGAGTTACGACGATATGATAGAAGCAGCATTAAAAGTGGACGTGGTGTTATTTGGAGAACTTCACGACAACCCTATGGTGCACTGGCTTCAACTGCTACTCACCGAAGAACTAGGCGAGAGAGCTAACAGCCTAGTTCTGGGAGCCGAGATGCTTGAATCCGACGATCAACTCCCTATCAATGAATATATCTCAGACATTATCGATTTCGCGAAGCTTAATTCTAACGCTAGACTATGGACCAACTTCGAAACTGACTACCTCCCTCTACTTGACTACGCATACATTCATGACATCCCCTTTATTGCTACTAACATCCCTAGACGATATGCATCATTCGTTTTCAAGCACGGACTAGACACGCTTGCACATTTAAGCGATGAAGCAATTGAATATATGGCACCCCTACCTATATCATATCCTGCAGAATTAGGATGCTATGTGGAGATGTTAGAAATGGCTGGACATGGAGGAGAAAACCTACCTAAAGCCCAAGCCATAAAGGATGCCACCATGGCACACTTCATTACTCTCAACCTTCCAGAAAACGGGATTTTCATTCATTATAACGGTACTTTCCATAGCCAGAATAAAGAAGGGATAGTATGGTACTTACTTGAATCGAATCCGGATTTAAAAATCATGACAATTCACTCCACTGAGCAAGATCAAGTGAAGACTTTGAATGAAAGCAGTTTAGGTATGGGTGACTTCATTATTGTCACACCGGAGAGCTTGACGAAAACGTATTAGTGCCGACTGGCCTACTGAACTCTCTCTAGCTTCAGTAACGCATCGAGCATGGGCTTATATAGGGCAGTCAAAGATTCGTCTTTATTATTCTCAACAGAAGTTCTCACAGTGAGAATAGCGTCAAGTAAGACTAGCTCGTCTTCAACTACTTCGCATTGCTCTATTATGGTTAATCCTTCCATCGCTGATCTAAAGTCTCCAGCTGTAGCAACTCTGGCTACAAGGTCCACCTTCGCCTCAACTAAAAAGCCTGCACTCCAAATAAATCCAAGAAGATCAGAGTGAATGGACTTAGAGTCCGAACTCTCTAACTCATCTAAGAAAACATCCTCGGCTGCACTGATTTTTATTGAAGAGAGCATATCACCCATCCTCTCCCTTATTGAATCGTTTTTTCTATCCCTAAAAGCATGAACCAGAGGACGCACCCATTTGATGTCGCCATTCTTATCAGCCCTATTCAGAGCATCAACAACTTTCTTATCGTCAGAGGAATTTAGATTTTTCATTTTGCAAAGGTATTATTGAAAATTCCATTGCAGCACACCTTTAATTCATATATCATCATAGCCGTAGCTCCCCACACCACATTCCCGTCTAACACGAATCCAGGCACTCTTATGTTTTTCACTTTGTAGGTAGACCAAAACTCCTCAGAGCACAGGTCCTCAACGCTCAAAAATAGCAACCCCTCTACTTCACTCTCGTCCAGTGTAAACTCCGGCTTTTCACGCAACCATGCAACATAAGGCCTCAC
>CAWVZZ010000112.1:0-6572 GCA_963934745.1 uncultured Flavobacteriales bacterium
ATTACGGAGGAATCTAAACTCCCTAATGCATTTACTACAAGAGGGTTTTTATATGCCGATGGGTTTTTCGAATCAATGAGAGTAATTAATGGTGATGTCCCATTATTCGATCTTCATCACGGGCGTATTCTAGACAGTATTGGAGCATACTGCATGCACTTACCTACTTGGCTAGAAGCAGAAAACCTCAACGCTTTATTAATAAAGTTGATAGGCGATTCTGGAATCAATTCAGATGCTAGAATTAGACTCACCATTTTTAGAAAGGGTGACGGGAAATTCACTCCAGAATCTAACATCGCCACTGGACTAGCATCTATAGACCCGATAGACGGCGACGGTTTTCGGTTGAATGACAAGGGGATAGCAATAGGGCTTTATCACGAGCTAACAAAAACACAGTCTAAGTTTTCTAACTTCAAAAACTTACACTCCCAGCTATACATACAAGCAGGGATCTATGCTGCAGAACAGGGACTAGGAGATGTTCTTATACTCAACGACAGCAACGAATTAATCGAGTCTACGTGTTCTAATATTTTCTTAGTAATTGACGGTGTTTTACATACCCCTAAACTTGAATCCGGTGCTGTAGGCGGGGTTATGAGAGCAGCCGTAATCAACCTCGCGCTATCGCTTGACATTAAAGTTTTCGAGAGCAATCTAGAACCACATCAATTACTGAAAGTAGACGAAGTGTTCCTAACAAATGCCATAACGGGAATACAGTGGGTTGCTAGCTACAGGACTAAGCGATACTTTAACAAGGTTAGCTCAATGCTAGTCGTTGAATTGAAGAAAAAGCTTGCACTTATTGTCTAACCCGAGGGTCTAGAACGCTATATAAAATGTCAACTAATAGGTTGACTAAAACGAAGATAGTAGCAATTACTATAGTGCATCCCATTACTAAAGGCAAGTCTCCACCTTCTAGGGCTTTGAACATGAGTAAGCCCATCCCCTTCCATCCGAATACGAACTCTACGAATACCGCACCGGCGAGCATTGAGGCGAACCATCCCGATGTAGCCGTTAAAACTGGGTTGAGTGAGTTTCTCAAGACGTGCTTGAATAGTATTCTCGTAGATGAGAGCCCCTTAGCTCGGGCTGTCCTTATATAGGGCTGAGCGAGGACCTCTAGTGCTGAGTTGCGCGATAGTTGAATAATAACGGCTAGAGGTCTGACTCCGAGAGTGAAGGCGGGAAGAATGAGGTGAGCAAGTGCAAGCCTAGGACCATCGAATGGATCCACTACTATCATTCCTCCGGTCATGGGTAATCCTGTGTAGGAATGGAGGATGTAACCGAATAGCCAGGCTACTAGAATAGCTACGACGAAGCTGGGAGCGCTCATGCCTAAAGCACATATAGAAAGTACGAGGTCACCGAGCCTTGATGGTCCTCTCATTGCTAGGGCTAGTCCGATGGCAATTCCGAAAACCGTGGCGAACAGCATTGCTACACACGCAAGTAGCATTGTCGCGGGGAGAGCGTTGATGATTTTTCCATTGACAGAGCTGTTATCTTCAAAAGAGCTGCCTAAATCTGGTGCTCGCAGGCCTACACTTCCGTCTTCACGCTCTCCTACAGGGATTAGGTCTCCTAGAAAATTAATGTACCTAATGTGCAGAGGCTTGTCAAGGCCGTGTTTCACTCGGAAGGCCTGTACTACCTCTTCGTTTTCGTGTTGGCCGGCGTGTTCACGAGCAGGATCTGGCACCCACGAAAAGATTACAAACACGAGTGTCAACGTCCCTAACAGAACTCCAAGTCCCTGAAGCAGTCTATGGAGTAGAAATCTCACTCTTTCTTGTTACTTTAAAGTTAAGTTTAAGTTTAAATCCTCAAATGCAGGGATATCTCTCCAAGCCCACTTTTCAACTACTACACCATCCTTAATCAGTACTAGTCCAGGGTTAGAGCGGATGACTATTTTGAGTTCGGTTTGGTCACAAGTAAGAAATTCGTATGGAGCTTGAAACTCATTACGAAAATTCTCATTCAAATCATACCCTACGTTAGTCAAGCCGTAGAAAGAAAATCCTTGTGACTTCGCTGCTGCTGCTAGAGCATTCATTTGACTCTGCCCTTCTCCATTAGTAACATCAAGGTCTTTAGAAATATGCAAGAAAGTATACCCAGTATCAGCCAACACAGTATCCGTGAGGTCATCACCGCTTTTATTTATCATTTGGAAATCTAAAATCCGAGGTACGTATCCCTCTGACAATACAACCTCAGCACCATCGTATGTGACAAGCTCATAAGTTGACGTAAACGTCGAGTCGTTCCAAAGTATTAGATAATCTGAACTTAAAACGATTGACTCTTCGCCTGTGTGGATGTTTTTAAATAAATATTCCGTAGCATATACAGGTGCTACGAGGCCTAATTCATCGGCAAACATCCTGTTCTCTAAAATACTCTCGCCTACAGCGTAGGGCCTGTAATCTTTTAGAGGTAAGTGGTTTAGAGCTGTGATTTGGACTATAACTATCACTACTACTACAGCTGCAGCCATAATCCATTCAAGGGCAGGATGAGTAACCCGCTTGCGAACAATTCCAGCAGCAAAAAGCAACAAGACCAGGTAGAGCGTCGGGAAGTTCCAGTCTAACATCAAAAACCCGAAAAGAAAAGTCAAAACGAGTGCGCCAGTGTAAATAATTATAGACGTTGTAGAGTCGTTTAAAGTGATCTTATTCCTAAACGCAGCAATCAATATCGGCAACACGAATACTAGAAGAATCAGGTCTTTGTAGAAGCTCTGAATAGGTGTAAGTGGAATAGCATTCCCGAAACAACCACACTCTAACACACACTGATTAGCTATGGTAGAAATAACACCATCAGAGCTTACCATCTCCTTCATACCGGAGGGGTCGCATGTTGCGGTATACCAGGTGAGCCAGGTAAAAAACAACATCATGGCGGTGGTTAGAACTGTAGTGAGTTTAGGCAACGCTCCCAGAAGTAAAGCAACGCCTAGTAGAATTTCTGCTATACAAACAAAGACAGCTACCTCAAGAGCATAAGGTGTTAGGAATTCCATATTTAAAGCACCAGCTTCGAAATACTCCTGTAGCTTGTACATAAACCCTAGTGCATCGTTAGACTTAATTAATCCCGACACCACGAACAATGCGCCGACTACGGTTCTGCACAGTGTAGTGATTCCTTTTGAAAATATCTCCATTATTAAATGTCTGTTAACCTTCCTCCTTGGAAATTAAAATGAGTGCGAAAAGGGCGTAGTTAGCAATATCCATGTAGTTAGCATCTACACCTTCAGAGACAACTGTTTTACCGTTGTTATCTTCAATTTGCTTAACCCTAAGAAGCTTCATTAGAATCAGATCTGTAAGAGAAGAAACTCGCATGTCTCTCCAAGCTTCGCCGTAATCGTGATTCTTCTTTAGCATTAAGCCTCTGGTGGTTTCCGCGGCCTTGCGAAATCTTTGGTTAGCTTCCTCTGCTGGAAGCTCCAATGGATGGTCGAGCGGCAACTCACATTGAATAAGCGCCATGAGACTATAGTTCACTATTCCAATAAATTCTGGAACGATGCCCTCGTCAACTTGCGACTCGCCTACTTCCTGTATGGTCCTGATTCTAGAGGCCTTAATGAAGATTTGGTCTGTAAGAGATGATGGCCTTAAAATGCGCCAAGCTGTTCCGTAATCAGAAGTTTTCTTACGAAATAGATACTCACATTGTTCAAGAGCTGAGTCGTATTGTTCAGTAGTTGGTTCCACGTTTATATAAAAGTTCTCCTAGGGTTGAATAACTTGCGACAAGTTACGATGACTACCAATCTAAACATTCAGAAATTTCGTGAAGAACTACGAAGAATTGTAAAGGCCCAAGAGGTCAGATTGTTAGGAATTATTAATTGTACGCCGGACTCTTTTTACGATGGTGGCGAAAACATGGTTTCAGACAAAGCCATTACTACGGGATTGCAAATGCTTGATGAGGGAGCTTTTATTCTTGATGTAGGGGGCCAAAGCTCTCGTCCAGGCGCAATAAATATCAGCGAGGAAGAAGAGTGGTCACGAGTACAACCCGTTATCGAGGGCATCCTGAAATCTAATCCTAGCGCATTCATCAGCATAGACACCTACAGATCTTATGTCGCGAAAAGAGCTGTGAAATTAGGCGCCGTCCTAGTAAATGACATCTCAGCTGGCACTTTAGACACTGAATTAATCCCTATTGTTGCAGCTCTCAATGTTCCATATGTGCTAATGCATATGCAGGGGTCTCCTCAGACTATGCAGAAAAACCCCGAGTATGTTGATGTCGTTGAAGAGGTTGGTGCTTTTTTTAAAGACCAAATCACGCGTTTACGCTCCCATGGAATTGAGGATATAATTCTAGACCCCGGGTTTGGCTTCGGAAAAACATTACAGGACAACTACAGACTGCTCAACAATTTAGACTCCTTCAACAGCTTCGGGCTACCTATCCTAGCAGGAATAAGCCGTAAATCTATGGTCAACAAAGTCATTAATTGCGATCCCGCTGAGTCATTAAACGGCACATCTGCATTAAACGCCATAGCTCTTCATAATGGTGCCTTATTTTTAAGAGTACACGACATTAAAGAAGCCCGTGAAGTTTCACTTTTACATTACCATCTTTGCAACTCATGAATTTCTTATTTGACACATGGGACGTAATCCATCCAATACTCCAATTTGGAGCTCGGGTATTGGATTATATAATAGTAGGACTAATCATTCTATGGATATATAGATTAACCCGTGGCACATCTGCCATCCCAGTATTTCTAGGTCTGCTAGCTATATGCTTTATTTGGATGATAGTCAGTTTTATGGGTATGCCAGTGCTTGGTGGGCTCCTAGGCGAATTCATAAGTGTGGGAATACTAGCTATCATAATTATTTTCCAACAAGAGTTAAGGCAATTCCTCTTGTCTATTGGTGAAAAAGCTAATATCGACAAGCCTAAGCGTTGGTTAGAAAAACTTATGACCATTAGACATGAGGAAAGAGAACCATTGAGGATTGACGAGATTTGCACTGCCACAATAAATCTAGCCTCTAGAAAAGAAGGTGCACTAATAATTATACAAAGGATTTCTGATCTAACACATCATCTGCATAATTCTACTAAGCTTAACGCGGATATTCTAGCTCCACTTATTGAAGGGGTTTTTCATAAGGATAACTCGATGCACGATGGAGCTATGTACATTGCTATGGGACGAATAAGAGCCGTAAGGTGTGTTCTTCCAGCAACACAAAGAAATGACCTACCTGCAGATACAGGAATGAGACATCGAGCTGCGTTAGGTTTAGCAGAAAAAACTGACGCTTTAGTTATAGTTGTTAGTGAGGAAACCGGTCTGATAAGTATAGCTAGGGACGGGGAACTCAATAGAGGCATAGCTCCCGAAGATCTAAAAGATATCATCAAGAAAGCGGTAAATTAAGATTAGTAAAGCCAGTAATTGAAGATGCCTAATTTTCCTTAATAAATTTTTCAGAAACTAATAACTCTCTAGTTTTATTGTCTTCGATAGTTAAAACATAAGCTCCGTTCTTGAAAGCACTAATGTCTACTGTGATGTTATCTGAAAAAGACACACATACCATCCTTCTTAACTCTACCCCTATGGCATTATATACTACAATGTCGCAATTTTGAAAATAACCTCTGATTTTTACATTTGCTGAAACGGGGTTGGGGTATATAAGTAAGGAATTAGACTCTGTTAATTCTGGGACACTTATTCCTGTAGGTCCTTTCTTTATTAAGATTAACCCATCCCTATTACTGATAGCAATAGTTCCACTTGGAAAATATGGGTAAACTGACCAAGAGCCCGTGAAACCAGATTCATTGTTAAGTGGGTAAGTATCAAAATAACCATAATAATCAAGTGTTCCGTCTTCTAATATCTTACTCACTCTTAATCCACTGCTATTGTTGGAGGCGTATAATAAGCCATTATGAGTGTACAGATTGTGGTCTGTCGATTGAGTTCCATACTCGTAATAACCCATATATATAGGGTTGTCCAAATCTTCAAGGTCTATTATAGAGGTTCGGGTAATAACACCTGTATTAATCTCATCTAACTCATCGTTTACATATAAAAACCTGTGATCCTCACTAACCCAGCCTTGATGGATATACTCGCTAAAAGGAATTAGAGTCGAGGAAACTAATTGCATGTCAGACTTATCAGTTGCATTTACAATTGCAACATTATCTCCTGCATAACAAAACACAATTTCAGAACCCAAATAATCAGTGTCCAGCCCACTGTATATCAAAGCCTGAGCGTCATGTATATCAAAGCCTTCAAGTGAGCCCGCAATTTCTGGTTGAGTTGGATCACTAACATCTACAGCGTGTAAGCCTCCACCGAAAGTGTCAGTACCTACTCCGTAAACATAATCTGTCTCAGTATTAGCAACAATATTATGCGCAGACCCAAAACCTTCATAAATGGTTACTAAAGGTAAGTCAGGCACAAAGTCTTCGATATTTAGCAATTGTGTTAATTCAAGAACCTGCATTCCGTGCCCTTCAACATCACT
>CAWVZZ010000113.1:0-6564 GCA_963934745.1 uncultured Flavobacteriales bacterium
TAAACACTGATGCTTCAGCCCAAACATCTTCTGGCGACCACACATTTGGAGTTGCCGTGTTGCAGTACAACGGTGGGGGGGATTGGTATTCGAACCCGACTAGCCTTCCGAATTTAGTGAGCTTTTGCAACTCTGAATTAGGCATGAATATCGATGGTGAGGTGCCTTATGTGGAGGTAGGGTCTAGTGATATACATCTCTACCCATTCATTCATATGACAGGGCACGGTAATGTTGTTTTTTCTAATTCAGAGGCGAAAAATCTACGCTTGTATTTATTATCAGGCGGGTTCTTACATATAAGTGATAATTATGGGATGGATCCATACGTAAGGCCTGAATTCAGTAAAATATTTCCGGATTTAAATTGGGTTGAAATCCCCTTTGATCATCCTGTTTATCATCAAAAATTTAACTTTGAAGATGGCCTTCCGAAGGTTCACGAACACGATGATTTACCCCCTAGAGGTTACGGTATTTTCCATGAGGGTAGGCTAGTTTGTTTTTACGACTTCGAGTGTGACTTGGGTGACGGATGGGAGGATTACCAGGTTCACAAAGATCATGATGAGATACGGTTGCTAGCACTTCAAATGGGTGCCAACCTCATACAATTCTCTATGGGAGGGGAGTGAGTTTAGGGGTGGTCACGCCATTTTCGTTAGTTGTACGGGTAAGCTCCAATCCGTTCACTTTCATTGCGTAAACCAAATCCACCCAAGTATCACACGTACCCTCAGCATACTTCTGCCTAAGGTCATCCACACTACTTCCAGCCACTTCAGATAACACACTCCAATACTCATCTGCAGTAAGTCCTTTTCGTGATTTCCCGAACCTATCCCAAAGAATTCTCATCGCCGTTGAGAGCGATGATTTATGTTCGGTTGCAGTCATAATTCTAACATCACATAAAAGTGCTAACACAGCCCCCTCAACATAAATAGATCCCTTACGCCCCTTCACTCCAGCCCTATATCCATCCAGCCATGTATCGTAGCTAGAATCTGCAACACTCATGTTATGCCTCCCTGGATTGTTTAAGTGCCTAGAAATAAGTTCCTCCATTTTCTCGCACCAACCTTTCAGGTCAATACAACCAGCTTCAAATAAAAATAAATCCCCCATATATGTCGTCACTCCTTCGGCTATATATCCCAAACGACTCGGGCACGCTACAGTAAAATCATAGGGCATCCACTCCGATGGTCTTATCCTTTTTACATTCCAGGAGTGATACAGTTCGTGTGATGCAATGGATACTAATTCGTCATAACCAGATTCGGAATTGATCTTATCCGCGGGTCCTAATGCTATCACCGTACTATCCTCGTGCTCCACTCCATGACGGACTTGAATTGCGGGGGGCAACAGATAAAGGAAGTGGTAGAATGGGGTGGGAAAGGTGCCGAAGTACTTGATTTGGCTTTTAGAAAAATCAATATGATCCTGGATAAACCTGTCTTTTTGAGGTGGTTCTAATCCGTAGGACCAAACATGGAAATCCACCACCTTCTCCTCGTCCTCTACCTGGTATTCAGCATGCCAAAGCGCGGGAGAGGCCATCCATGGGGAGTCCATGAGATGCTGCATATTCGCTGCGAAAAGGGTAGTTCCGTCTTTAGGAAGGGCTGTGCCGATATCCCAGTTAGATGGTATGTCTGAGAGGTAGATGTTGTAGGGTAGGAGTTCCCGTGACGGGTCGTAGATGAAGCAGTTGACAGGGTTTACATACTGTAAATCAGGGCTGATGTACGTGGAGCCGGCGTTGAGTATGTCTGCCTGGAAGTGCCATATGATTTTAGAGATGCCCGCAGGGACTTTCCAACGATGGAGATTTACCTTAGGCAGAACCACCTCGTTGCCCCAAGGGTCAACTCCCACCATCTTAAGGATGTATTGGGCGAAATCCCCAAGCTCATATCTTCCTGGCCTCCATGTGGGCAGCTGTATTTCCCAGTCTTGGTGGGCGTTAATAGGAAAATCAGCTTCGAACCTTAGTGCCGATCGTCCTGGAACTGTGGTGATACTTACTGATACAGAATCCGACATTACTTGATAACTTCACTTATGGGTGAGCCAGTAGTGCCATTAGGGTAGGGGATTTTCAGTATTGCAGAAATTGTAGGTGCTATATCCCGAATACGAGTAGTTTCAAATGTGCTCCCGTTATTTACCCCAGCTCCATAAAATAAACAAGGTACGTGAGTGTCGTAAGCAAAGGGACTTCCGTGTGTAGTTCCTGTTCTTCCGTAGGTGAGCCATCCCGGCTTAAGCACGAAAACGACGTCACCACTAATTCCGGGTTGATGTCCGTCGAATAGTCTTGAGGCGATAGGGTCTACTGACGCTCTAGATGCCAATTCATCTTCTGTGATACTCATTAAAATCGCATCCTCTTCCAAAGCAAGTCTGCTAACTGTTTTTGCGACTTCCGTAACACTTACATCAGAATCAAGACACGATTTTTCATTGATGAAAAATTGATTGTTAGAGACGTTAGACATCCAATTTCGCTTGCCGAATTTCACATCCAAACTATTATCTATTCGATCTCTCATGTTACCCGAAGTCCAATATTCCGTTGGAGCACCTGTAGATGCGCCATATGACGGAACAGTCGCTGCACCGTGATCGGAAGTGATAAATACAGTCCAATTTCCCTTTCCGACCTTGTCGTCGAGAGCATTAAAAAATCTTTCAAGTTCCAAATCCAGCCGCAGATACATATCCATAGTTTCTATGGCGTGAGGCCCACATCTGTGTCCTACGTAGTCTGTTGCAGAAAAACTCATTGCCAAGAGGTCGCAATATTCGTCCCCTCCTAAATCCTCTCCGTCTATTGCGGCGAGTGCGAAATCTATGAGTATGGTGTTGCCTCCAGGGGTTCCCTTTAAGATATCAAAGCCTCCATTAGCTTCCTTCAGTTTCCCCAAATCATATGGGAATACCGGGCTTAACTCTCCTTTAAAAGCGCCCTCGAATGGGTTGTTGTCGGGAGTGCATGTAGAATATTCTTCAAGTGGTAATAGCATGTCCCACCCTAAATCTATGAGGTTATCTGCTGCGCCACTAAAGTTGAAGTCTATTGCCCATTGAGGTAATTCCTCTACGTAATAGGTGCTTGAAATAAAATGTCCTTTTTCTTTTCCATAAAACCAAAATGCACCATCAGCAGAATGTCCTGCCGGTAAAATTGCGCCCCTGTCCTTAAGACTCACCCCGATAACTTTAGCATTAAGTCCAGTAGCTAATTTAAGCTCATCACCTATAGTGTTAGAGATCATCCTCACAGGCGACATCATACCCGCATTACCATATAGACCTGATTCTAGATCTGTTCCTTCTACACCCACTCCAGTCACATCTGCATCCGAAGCACAATAAACCGTAGTTAATAAATCCCTATCGTACCAGTCGTTAGCAACGATGCCATGTATGGCTGGTGTAGTGCCTGTGAATATGGATGCATGTCCAGGTCCGGTGAATGTAGGCGCGTATCCGAAGTGATGGTCGTTGCACGAAAATCCATCATCAATAACTCTAGCGAACCCGCCATCACAGAAGTGATCGCGGAAACGGTAGAGGTAGTCGGCTCTCATTTGGTCTATAGTAATACCCACAATCAATTTAGGCGCCACATCAGCAGTAGATCCCATCAAAACCTTTGCGTCAACGGAACACGACATAAGAGAACCAGCAAGTACAATTGCAGTTGTCATACCCGAACAGATTATAAAATTCTTCATATTAATCATCTTGAAAATTAGGGTTTTATGATTTATCTACAACTGCATACAAGGCCCAAGCCATCCCTATGCAGGCTACCAAACTTACAATAATATTCAGCAAAGCCCACGTGAAGTTCCCTTCTTGGAATAATTTAAATGTATCGAGGCTGAAGGTGGAAAAGGTAGAG
This sequence comes from uncultured Flavobacteriales bacterium, assembly GCA_963934745.1. Taxonomy (GTDB): domain Bacteria; phylum Bacteroidota; class Bacteroidia; order Flavobacteriales_D; family Sanyastnellaceae; genus UBA974. The sequence goes on from CAWVZZ010000113.1 coordinate 3,920, forward strand.
AACCCTCCACAAAACCCTATCACCAGAAGTGGCATCCAAAGCGATTCACTTTCTCTACTAAACTTCACGCCACCCCAAACTATAAGTCCAGCTAGAATCCCGGTAGCAAGAACATTGGCAGCTAAAACTCCAGCTGGTGTAAATGTTGTTAGTTTCGAAACCCCAACGCCCATAGCCCATCTAGCCACACTGCCTGCTCCTCCACCGATGAATATCGCTGCCATGGTTCCCCAGTTCATAATTTCCTTAATATTATCATGTAAATCACCCATCCCAAACCTCCCCCCAGCATCCACCCGCAAATCACATCACTAGGAAAGTGCACACCTAAATGCACCCTGCTATATCCGATCAACAACGCCCACCCCATTAAAAGGGTCATCCATATCCCACTCTCCATTAACAACCCAACTAACACGGCAACAGCCATGTGATTTGACGCATGTCCAGACACGAAGCTGTACTGCCCCCCTTTGTAGAAGGTGCCGTCATCGTATTCGTGTAAGTGTATATTTCCAACAAATTCAAAGCTATGAGAAGGTCGTAGCCTAGCAACCGAAGGTTTTAAAACTCTAGCAGAAATTACATCACATAGTGCAACACAAACAACCACGGATATCATAACTATAGCTCTTCTATTGCCCTTTCTTCTTCCTCTTTCGTTTCTGCTACCATATTTCTGCCATAAACAAAACATGAAAAAGACATACAATGGTATCCATATCCATAGAATACTCACCCCCCACATTAAAGTGTCACATGCAGAAAACGATCCGTTTATCGCATTGAATAAGGCCTTGTCAATTTCAAGCAACCACTGTAACATTTTTAGGGGTAGGAAGTTTATGAGTAAATGCTGTCGATTGTGGTTTGGTATTTATCCTTAATAGGCTGGCGCTTTAGCTTCAAAGTCGGAGTCAACTCGCCACCCTCAATCGTAAACGGCTCAGGTAAAATGCGAATTACTTTCACCTTTTCCCATTGAGAGAACGGCTCCATCAGCTTATCCACTTCTTTCATAATCCTCGAGGAAATCCTCTCATCATCACCTATCCTCGTATCTCCAGGATAATCGTGATTATGCCTCTTACACCACTCCTGTATAGCTGCAGTGGCGGGGGAGATTAGAGCTGATGGGTGCTTTTGGTTTTCTCCAACGACCATCACCTGCTCGATAAACAACGACGCTTTGAGGGCGTTCTCTAGAAGAGCAGGCGCTACGTACTTGCCTCCAGAGGTTTTAAATATCTCCTTCGTCCTTCCCGTGATTTTCAAGAATCCGTCCTCATCGAACTCACCCTTATCTCCGGTATAGAACCAACCATCTTTCATCACCTCGTTCGTCTTCTCTTCGTCCTTGTAATACCCCATCATGACGTTAGGGCCTTTTACTATAATTTCACGATCGGAAGTGAACTTCACCTCGACATCGACGATGACCTTGCCGACGGTTCCGATTCTGATCATGTTAGGTTCGTTGATCGTGTTCACAGTGATAACGGGAGATGTTTCTGTCAATCCATAGCCCTCAAGTACTGGAATTCCAGCTCCGTTAAAGAACCTAGCTAATCTATCTTGGAGTGCGGCTGAACCCGAAGCGACGGCTTTAATGCCGGTCATTCCTAGTGCCGCCTTTACTTTGCTAAATACTAACTTTCTAGCTAGGTTTAGCTTCATGCCGTACCAACCACGTCCTTCCTTTTCAGGCGACCATTCTAGTACCACCCCTAATGCCCAGTTGAATATCATAGCTTTCACACCACCAGCTGCACGTCCTTTAGCTACTATGCCGTCAAAGAATTTCTCGAGCAATCTAGGTACTGCAGTGAACATTATCGGTTGAGCTGCGTTTAAATCTTCCTTTATAGTCTCTAAACTCTCACCGAAATGTATACTTGCACCCATGTACATATATAGGTAGTGAAGCATTCGCTCGAAAATGTGGCATACAGGAAGGAAACTCAAGACTCTCAACTCACCTACATGCCCTTGAAGTGGTACCCTACCCACAGCAGCGATAGCATTCGTGCACACGTTATCATGCGATAGCATTACACCCTTCGGTAGTCCTGTTGTACCTGAAGTGTATATGATTGTAGCCATCTCTTCAGATTTTATGGAGTTCATCCTAGCCTCCAACTCCCCCTGTTGACCATCTCCCCCTGCTTCAAGAACCAAATCCCACGTATCCGCACCTGCCACATCTTCGAAAGTGTAAATCGCTTGTAGGTTGGGGCACTCAGCCTTCACTGCACAAACCTTTTTATACAGTTCTTCGTTTGACACGAAACAAAACTTCGACTCACTATGATTTAAAATGTATTTGTAATCAGCCTCAGTCATAGTAGGATAAATAGGGACGTCTATCCCCCCAGCCTGCATAATCCCATGATCCATAATATTCCACTCGCATCTATTGTTGTGTGAAATCAAAGCCACTTTATCTCCAGCCTCCATCCCCAATGCAATCAGCCCACGCGAAACTCTATCCATTTCCTCAACAAATTCTGAAGTAGAATAACTCTTCCTTTTGCCTCCGTTAGGCATGGTCATCATCACATCAAGCGGCTTGTGCTCAAGCTGATATTTCGGGAAATCAAAAAGTCTAGTCGGATTCTTCATCTGTCAAATTGTTTCGACCAAAA
>CAWVZZ010000114.1:0-6252 GCA_963934745.1 uncultured Flavobacteriales bacterium
TTGCAAATCTGCCTTCACGAGCTGCTAACTGAGCGTAAGCTCCAGCACTTCTAGCCATACAAGCTCCACGACCAGGGTGTAACTCGATGTTGTGAATTATAGTTCCGAGTGGAATATCAGATAGGTACATAGCGTGTCCTACTTCCGGCTTAGCCTCTTTTCCAGAATGAATTTTCATTCCTGGAGTAAGACCAGCAGGAGCAACGATGTAACGCTTCTCTCCATCTGTGTACTCTACTAGACAGATTCTGCCCGTACGGTTTGGATCATATTCTACTGTTAAAACAGTAGCTTCCATATGCTTGTTACGCTTGAAGTCGATTAAACGGTAACGACGTTTATGGCCACCTCCACGGTAACGCATTGTCATTTTACCAGTATCGTTACGACCTCCAGATTTCGTCAACCCTTCTAAAAGAGGCTTGTGAGGTTTATCTGTTGTGAGCTCAGCAAAGTTAGTAAGCACCTTATGGCGCATACCTGGAGTTATAGGATTGAATTTACGTATAGCCATAACTTAGATATTGTCGTAAAAATCGATGGTCTCGCCTTGTGCGATGCTGACTAATGCTTTCTTATAAGAATTAGTACGGCCTTTGACCATCCCTGTTTTTGTAAAACGCTGCTTTGTTTTTCCGTCAACACGTAGTGTGCGCACAGACTCAACAGTAACGTTGTATTCCTGTTCGATCGCTTTTTTAATTTCGATCTTATTAGCACCGAGTGCAACAACGAAACCGTAGCTATTAGAACGCTCGGTGTCTGCTGACATTTTCTCGGTAATGAGTGGTTTGATAAGAATCTCTTTCATAATATCACTTTAGCATACCCTCGAGAACCTCGTGGGCATTATCTACGAACACTAGGTTCGTACAGTTCATGATGTCGTAGGTGCTCAAGTCAGATGCTAACATGACACGATGCTTAGGCAAGTTGCGGCAGCTACGGTAAACATTATCGTCCTGTGAAGGAAGGATGGTCAGAGTCTTTTTATCATCAAGCTTCAAGTTCACCATTAGTGCTAAGAAATCCTTAGTCCTAGGTGCATCCATCTTGATGTTATCTAAAACAGTAATTCCTTCAGCCTTCGCTTTATAGCTAAGGGCACTGCGACGAGCTAGCTTACGCAGCTTGGCAGTTAGATGGATAGTGTAATCACGTGGCTCTGGACCAAATGTGTTACCACCACCACGGAATAAAGGATTCTTTATAGAACCAGCACGAGCTGTTCCTGTTCCTTTCTGTTTCTTAATCTTACGAGTAGAACCAGATACCACTCCGCGATGAAGTGTATCGTGTGTTCCTTGGCGCTGTGCAGCTAAATAACGCTTTACATCCAAGTAGATAGCGTGATCATTTGGTTCGATACCGAAAACAGCATCATTCAATTGAGCACTCTTCTTTGACTTGGAGCCTTTGCTTGTGTATACGTCGAGTTTCATTATGCTTTTGGCTTACGGATTACGACTGTACAACCTTTATGTCCTGGTACAGCACCCTTGACAACAAGAACACCTTCCTCAGGAAGAACTTTAAGTACCTCCAAATTTTCGATTGTTACTCTAGAGTTACCCATCTGTCCAGCCATGCGCATTCCTTTGAATACACGAGCAGGATATGAAGCAGCTCCAATAGAACCAGGTGCACGTAAACGATTGTGTTGACCGTGTGTTGCTTGACCAACTCCAGCGAATCCGTGACGTTTTACAACACCTTGGAAACCTTTACCCTTAGAAGTGCCGATAACACTTACGTATTCACCTTCGTTGAAGACATCCTCAACTTTGATAGAATCTCCAGGTTGGAATTCATCTTTAAAACTCTTGAACTCAACGAGTGTACGTTGAGGTGAAACGCCTGCGCGTTTAAAATGACCTTGCATAGCTTTCGAAGTGTTCTTCTCAGGACGATCTCCGAATCCGAGTTGAACGGCCTGATAGCCATCCCTCTCGAGGGTACGTACTTGCGTCACGACGCAAGGACCTACTTCTATCACTGTGCATGGGATGTTCTTCCCAGAGGCACCGTAGATGCTGGTCATTCCTACTTTTTTCCCTATTAATCCAGGCATAATTACTTTAATTAAACTTTAATTTCTACTTCAACTCCACTAGGTAACTCAAGACGCATTAGAGCATCTACAGTCTTCGAAGAAGTGCTGTAGATATCTATTAGACGCTTATAGTTACTTAACTCAAACTGCTCACGAGACTTTGAGTTAACGTGAGGTGAACGAAGAACCGTGAAGATGCGTTTGTGAGTCGGTAGTGGAACGGGTCCACTTATAACTGCGCCAGTAGCCTTAACGGTCTTGACAATCTTCTCTGCCGACTTATCAACCAGGTTGTGGTCGTACGACTTGAGTTTTATGCGAATTTTCTGTGTCATTGCTTTAATGGAGATTATCCTTTTGCTTCTTCAATCACTCGTTCTTGAACATTACTTGGAGCTTGTGCGTAATGACTGAATGACATGCTTGATGTAGCACGACCTGAAGTCAACGTACGAAGGTCTGTTACGTAACCGAACATCTCAGAGAGAGGAACTTTTGCGTTAATTACGGTTTTTCCAGAACGCTCATCAGTACCTTCTATAATAGCACGACGTTTGTTAAGATCACCTATACACTCACCCATATTCTCCTCAGGTGTTACCACTTCAAGTGCCATCATAGGCTCAAGAATCTTAGGAGTACATAGCTTTACTGAGTTACGGTAAGCAAACTTAGCCGCTTGCTCAAATGAAAGTGCATCAGAGTCAACAGGGTGGAAACTTCCGTCGAGAAGTTCAACTCTCAGACTATCCATAGGGAATCCAGCGAGTACACCGTTAACCATAGCAGTCTTAAATCCTTTTTCAACAGCAGGGATAAATTCACGAGGAACGTTACCACCTTTCACTTTGCTTTCGAACTCTAGACCTGTTGTTTCAGCATCCTGAGCTGGGCCGATGTTGATGATGATATCAGCAAACTTACCACGACCACCAGACTGCTTCTTGTAAACCTCGCGATGCTTAGTTTCAGAGAAGATTGCCTCCTTATAAGCTACACGTGGCTGGCCTTGGTTACACTCAACGCCGAACTCGCGACGAAGTCTGTCAACCAGAACCTCAAGGTGAAGTTCACCCATACCAGATATGATTGTTTGGCCTGAATCATCATCCGTTTTCACAGTGAAAGTAGGATCCTCTTCAGACAACTTAGCAAGTCCGTTAGATAGCTTATCGATATCAGCTTGAGACTTAGGCTCAATCGCAACACCAATTACAGGGTCTGGGAAAGACATAGACTCAAGTACTATAGGAGAATCCATTGCACATAGTGTATCACCAGTACGGATATCCTTAAATCCAACTACAGCACCGATATCTCCAGCTTCTAGCTTGTCGATAGGGTTTTGTTTGTTTGAGTGCATTTGGAAAATACGAGAGATACGCTCCTTTTTATCAGAACGAGTATTCTTAACGTATGAACCAGCTGGTAAAGTTCCAGAGTAAGCACGAACGAAACAAAGACGCCCTACGAAAGGATCGGTTGCAATTTTAAAAGCAAGACCGGCGAATGGCTCAGATGGATCTGGCTTACGTCTCTCTTCCTTCGCTTCATCATCCGGGTGAGTTCCGATAACTTCACCTACATCATATGGAGATGGTAAGTAACGCATCACACCGTCAAGCATAGTTTGTACACCCTTATTCTTAAATGCAGAACCACACATCAATGGAGTAATGTCCATTGCAATAGTAGCTTTACGAATAGCAGAGTGAATTTCTTCTTGTGTTAGACTTTCTGGATCCTCGAAATACTTCTCCATGAGAGTATCATCCTGCTCAGCAACAGACTCGAATAATTTTTCGCGCCACTCCTCAACAGTTTCCTTAAGATCTTCAGGGATAGGAATCTCTTCCCAAGTCATACCGTAGTCATCTTCGTTCCAAACAAAAGCTTTGTTTTGGACTAGATCGACAACACCTTTAAAGTCATCCTCCGCTCCGATAGGAACTTGTAGAGGTACAGGGTTAGCGCCTAGCATCTCCTTAATCATGTTCACCACGTTAAAGAAGTCTGCACCAGAACGGTCCATCTTGTTGATGAATCCTATACGCGGCACTTTGTACTTATCAGCTAAGTTCCAGTTCGTCTCAGATTGAGGCTCAACTCCAGCAACTGCACAGAAAAGGCCTACAGCACCATCGAGTACACGTAATGAACGCTCTACTTCAACTGTAAAGTCAACGTGACCGGGTGTGTCAATGATGTTAATACGGTGCTCTAGATCATTGAATGTCCAGAAACAAGTAGTTGCAGCTGATGTGATAGTGATACCACGCTCCTGCTCTTGCTCCATCCAATCCATGGTTGCAGCTCCGTCGTGCACCTCACCAATTTTATGAGAGATACCAGTGTAATAAAGGATACGCTCAGTTGTCGTCGTTTTACCGGCGTCAACGTGGGCCATAATGCCAATGTTCCTTGTAAGATTTAGATCGCGCTTAGCCATAGTATATCAGAAACGGAAGTGAGAGAATGCTTTGTTAGCTTCAGCCATACGGTGAGTGTCTTCTTTCTTTTTGAAAGTAGCGCCCTCTTCCTTAGACGCTGCAACAATTTCAGCTGCAAGACGATCTGCCATAGACTTCTCGTTACGCTTACGTGCGAAAGAGATGAGCCAGTTCATTGCTAGACTGGTCTTACGGCTATCGCGAATAGGTGTAGGGATTTGGAAAGTTGCTCCACCTACACGGCGACTGCGAACCTCAACTCCAGGTGTTACGTTTAAAAGAGCTTTTTTAAATAACTCTAGACCGTCTTCACCAGTTTTATCTGAAACTTGGTCGATCGCGTTGTAGAAAATCTTAAACGCTGTACTCTTCTTTCCGTCTTTCATCAAACTGTTTACAAAAACAGTTACTTGAACATCTCCGAATCTTGAATCCGGTAGAACGCGGTGCTTTTTTGCTACTTTCCTTCTCATAGTTCCTCTGGATTACTTCTTTTTAGCTCGTTTAGTCCCGTACTTAGAACGGCGCTGTGATCTGCCTTCAACACCGGCGGTGTCGAGTGCTCCACGAACGATGTGATAACGTACACCTGGCAGGTCTTTAACTCGACCTCCACGTACTAATACGATACTGTGCTCTTGTAGGTTATGACCTTCACCACCTATATAGGCGTTCACCTCGTTTCCGTTAGTTAGACGAACACGGGCTACTTTTCTCATAGCTGAATTAGGCTTCTTAGGTGTTGTAGTGTACACACGTACACACACACCGCGACGCTGCGGGCAAGAGTCCAAAGCTGCGGACTTGCTTGTAACCGGTTTTGTGTACCGGCCCTTACGGATTAACTGCTGTATTGTAGGCATCCTCTCGGTTGACGTTATCAAATGGGCATAAAAAAGACAATCCCAAAATTTATTGGGAGTGCAAAAATAGGGCCTTTTCTATTAAATCCAACAAACTTGAGGGCTTTTTTCTGTTGAAATGATTAACCCCTCTTTTGTACCATAAAGAATCGGTAAAACGTAACTTCGCTTTGTGGAGTTTTTAAAGGAATTAAATGAACCGCAGAGAGCGGCAGCTGAGCACCAGGAGGGGCCTATGATGGTTATAGCAGGTGCAGGCAGTGGGAAAACTCGTGTATTAACATCTCGGATAGCTAACCTTATGAGCAAGGGAGTTGATGCTTATTCTATTTTGGCCTTAACATTTACAAATAAGGCGGCAAGAGAAATGAAGGAAAGGATAGGAGAAGTGGTGGGGCATAACGAAGCGAGAAATCTTTGGATGGGGACCTTTCACAGCATCTTCGCTAGAATTCTACGGATTGAGTGCGATAGGCTTAACTATCCTAGCAATTTCACCATTTACGATACTCAAGATAGTCGTGCGCTAATAAGAGATATTATCAAAGGGCTAGGCCTTGATGATAAGACATATAAGGTAGCTGCTGTTGCGAACCGCATCTCTGGGGCGAAGAATAACCTGATCAATGCTGAGCTTTATGCTAATCACAGTGAAATTCAATCCGAGGACAGGCAGTCTGGAAAACCACTTATAGTAGATGTTTTCAAAGCGTATGAGAGTAGATGTTTCAGGTCGGGCGCAATGGATTTCGACGACCTACTATATAAGATGAACGTGCTGCTTCGAGATAATCCAGATATTCTGAAAAAGTATCAGCATCGCTTTCAGTACATAATGGTGGACGAGTATCAGGACACTAACTATGCACAGTATCTTATAATAAAA
>CAWVZZ010000115.1:0-6228 GCA_963934745.1 uncultured Flavobacteriales bacterium
AAAACACATAGTTTTTTGCAGTGCTATAGAAATCTCTTGAGGAACAACAGTTTCTGATACATTAGAGTTAGTACAGCAAGCAGCAAACGCACAGCTTATAGAAAACAATAATATGTAAAACCGTGAGCTCATATTGTCTCTTTCTATTACTTCTTACGCTTAGAGCGTGCAGATTTAATGTCCTTGGTCTTATTCTGTTGTTCCTTCTGCATTTCTGCTAAACGCTCCTGGAATGCTGATTTCTTCTTAGGATTCCTTGCATTTTCATCGATCTGTGCTCTAATTTTTACTTCGTCGATGAAGTAGCGCTTAATGATTAACATTTGGCCTATAGAAACAAGGTTAGCGGCTAAATAGTAAAGACTTAATCCCGCAGCGAACTTATTGAAGAAGAACAGCATTGTAAATGGGATGAAGTTCTGAATGACTTTCATATTAGGCATTCCTGGCTGTGTAGGTTGTGGAGGTTGGCCTGCAGTAGTCATCCTCATGTAGAAGAATATGGAGATTGCCATTAAAACTGTAAAACCACTTACATGATTTCCGTAAAAAGGAATAGCGTAATCGCTAGACCAAGTTATAACAGCATCGAAAGCCGCTAGGTCATCAGCCCACAGAAAACTCTGGCCTCTTAAATCAATGTTCGCTGGAAAAAAACGGAACATCGCATACAGAATTGGCATCTGAAGTAAGGCCGGTAGGCATCCAGCCATGGGGTTTACTCCGGTTTTTCGGTAGAGCTCCATCGTTGCCTGTTGTCGAGCTGTAGCGTCGTCTTTATGCGTTTCGTTTATCTCCTCAATATCTGGCCTCAGCATCTTCATTTTAGCCGAACTTAGGAAATTCTTCCATGTAATAGGGAAGAGGAACATCTTAATAATCAATGTGATTAATAGTACTATAAGGCCGGCACTTACGATGTTTTTATGAAGGACATTATAAAGAGGTAAGATGGCATTTCTATTAACCCATCCGAAAATCCACCAACCATAATCTATGATCTTGCCTACATCAGCAAGTCCAGTAGAATTTAAGTTTTCTAGCTTGTTTGGGCCTAAATAAAAGTCAAATTCTTGTGCCATATCACGCCCTAACACATTAGCTGTTGTAGGCATTGCGGCGTGGAAGTGTAGTGTGTGTGAGGAGTCGGCTTCATTTAAGGTTGTTTCTAGAACGGCCCCTTTGTCGAACCCACCATCTTTTGAGACTAAGACAGAAAAGAAATCCTGTTTGAAAGCCATCCATTCAAGTTTGTTTTCGTCGAGCGTTTCTTCTTTTGTTTGGCCTTCGGATAAGTAAGTACGTCCACCATCTTCAACGTTTTTGTAGAAAATGGAGGTGTGTTGTCTTTCCCACTCTATGCCCTTTTCATTACTGAATCCTAGTGCAGACCAGTCAAGTGTCTGTGCTGGGTTTACAACACCCTCTAGATTCTTGAATAATACTTTTGTAGATAACCTGTAGTCTTGTAAGGTATGCGTGATTGTAATAGAAGACCCATCCCCAACTTCAGCGATAAAACTGATGCTACTATCTTGTTTTGCTTTAATGTTAAAGTGTAAATCACTCGTCTTTACCAGACCCGCTCCATATACTTCGAATTGTAATTCGATTTTAGAAGACTTAGGGTCCCAAAGCTCAATAGCTTCCCAAAGCTCCCTAGGTTTCTTTCCTCCGTACTTCACGTTGCCATCTGTAAGAACTGCAGTTACAGGCATCGCACCCCTTTCGCTAATCTCTATGTCTAGAACCGAGCTACTTAATTTATGAATATTGTCCTCACCTTCAATGGTACTCGCAAACTTTCCATATTTAGACAGTAAATCTGTTGAAATTCTGTTCACATCAACACTGTCCAATATTACTTCGACAGTGTCAATCGCTGAAATTTCTTCTGTATTGATAAAGGCCGTAGTGCTGTCTTCTAATTCTGCTAACCTCGTTTCCTCTGCGGCAATTCTTTCTCTCTCAGCTATCTCGGCTTCTGTCGGGGCGAACCACATGCTGAACCCCATATAGAAGACGAACATTAATCCTATTCCTATGACTGTATTTTTATCCATTATATTGCAAGTGTTTGCTTTGTGGGGTGCGAAGTTAGTTAAGAGATATTATTTTGCTTACCACTTATGTGAGTTTTCTGTAGACCATATCCCTCTCAATCTCATTACCTGCTCAAGAACATCTCTCACACAGCCTTTACCTCCAGCTATAGGGCTTATATAATGGGAAATAGCACGAATTTCTTCAACGGCGTCGTGTGGACATAAGGCTAATCCGACAACCTTCATGGCTGGTAGATCGGGGATATCATCTCCCATATAAGCTACATCGGAAAGGTCAACACCTAGCTTAGAGCACAGTGCGGTTAGAGATTCAAGCTTATCGGAACACCCCATATGCACTTCGTTAACTCCTAGCTTTCTCATTCGAGTTTCAACAGCCTTTTCTGCACCGCCAGTTAGCAGAGCGAGAGTAAGCCCTTGCTTAACAGCCCACTGAACAGCAAACCCGTCCCTTGTTGAAGCTTGTCGAGCTTGTGCCCCATCATTTAACAGAATTACCATTCCATCAGAAAAAACTCCATCGTAATCGAAGACAAATAATTTAATGCTCTCAAGCTTGACCTTATAGTTCATGATACTTTGCGATTTCGTTACTCATAAATTCATAAAATGCCCTTTTATCCTCACTTAACAACTTCAAATGGCGTGCTTTACTCGATTTGTCGCCTCTAATGGCTACACCTGTTTGTCTAGACTTAGAATTTCCAGAAACAGACCCCTTAACTAAACCCTCAGCTAAAGCCTTCATTAAGCCCTTATCCAGGTCAGCCTGTGCAAGAATATCCTGAGATAATGTAAGGCAGTGATTGGCGAAGTTGTCTGTGAAGACTGCAGCTAGGTGGATTTTAAGTCTAGCATCCCTCTCTGCCTTAAAACCCTGTGCGCCTAACGCGTCTGCGATATATGTCAAGAGCTTGTAAAAGCTGTCTGAGTTCGCTTCGATGCCCACAGGTACACCATTAAACTCTTCCGAAACAGTTTCTTTATTAATGCTTTTTATAGGCCAAAAAACTCCTGCAACATCACTACCTAAGTCACTCAGTGGAGTCGTTCCCGAAGCATGAAATTTAGAGATGTTAAAGGGGATTTGTGATGATAATTCTTTTATAGCGTCATCGCTCACAAGTACTGCTACGGCATCTACATTCGAGTTGAATCCGCTAGGCTCACTGATTAGTGCAGCGCCTAATTCCTTTGCTAAGCTCTCAGCTTTATCTGTGTCCCTTCCCCAAACCTCAACAATCTCAATTCCATATTTACGCATAGCCAATCCTAAAGACCTAGCTACCTTGCCATTGCCAGCAATACTAATGCGTAACCGTTCGTTAATCATTCGATAATCTGTTCTTACGCAATCTACTCCGCACTGCCATAAATGATCCTATAGCCATAAGAATACAACCAAGCCATAGGATATTTATCAATGGGAATATGATAGCTTGAATAACGATAAAGTCAGTTCTTACACTTTCGTGTTCCCAAATAGTCAGTTTTAATTTCTCATCTGTAGGGTTGAAGTTGTCAATCCTAAATTTCAGTCCCCATCCTTCAACCTCGTGAATGTCTGGAATAATTAAATTATCCCTAACAATGTATAGAGGTGATGCTTTGGTGTTGATAGCCCCACCATTTTCAGCCCCTTCCAGATTGAAACAAGCAACGATAGCTATGTCCCTTTCTAACAAGCCTCTTTCTGGCCTGTCCTCATCCCTAACCACCGTCATGCTGTCTAATGAAAGTAAAACAGAGCCGATGAACATAGAATCGCCTACCATGAACTCAGTTTCCTTTCCGCCGAGCCAGCCTTCATCGTCAGTTTCTGGTGGGGTTAATCTTGCCCATTTTATATGAGAGTATAAATCTGAAGTCAGCGAGTGCCTAGTGTCAGGTTCAGGTGAATTACCCATTCTCTCGTTCAGCTGTATGCTCGGGTCTAAGGTGAATAGGAATTCTCCGGGAGTTCCATTTATCCATCGCTCGGCTTTAGCCGCTTGGGTCTTTGTGGGGAATGGGAGGTAATTCCAATGTTCATCCATATCATATGCGAACTCCACACTCGCACTGTGGTTAGTTTTTGCGGAGAAAAGCATGTCGTCAAATGCGACGATATCTCCATTGTTATAGGCCTTTACATCTGTTTCAAAATAGTCAATAGAGAAAAACACATGAATACCCTCCTCATGTCGCTCTCTGTAATTGACGTAATATTCTCCCATTTGGAGCGTGTCACCTTGCATTAAAAGTAGATCAGATCTATTGTTAAAATCGGCATTAAGCGATGCGATATCACCGATTTGGTTCTTTGAAATAACATCCTGTTTCGCAGTGGATATTACGGCGCCGAAAATAGTCAGAGCGAAACCCACGTGAGCTAAAGGCGATCCCCATGCGTCCATTTTACCCCTCAGGACTGACCAAATGTAATGAGCATTAGATGAAGCAGCGAAAGCTGTTGCGAAGAGCAAAGCTAGTCTTGGGAATTCTTGGATTTGAAAATCGTACACAATAGCTAGGGCTGTAGTAATAATTGCCGCATCTATAGCTGCCCTAAATAAATTACCAGCCACCAACTTAGCACTTGTACCCTTGTATCTAAGCCATTGTGTTATAGCTATTGCCATAAATATTAGAGTAGCTAGAGGTATTTGTATGATGTGATAAGTCTCGTCCAAGTCCTTACCAGGAGCAAGACTATGTAAAGATAGAGTTCTCAGAAAATCACTATTAAAGTATTCTCCTACAGATGATAGAGGGCCGGAGAAAGGTTCCAGAAATCTATTAAAGACAGGAATGCTCGTCTGCCAAGTGATATGAATTGCTGCTATAACAACTAAAAGAGCTCCGACAAACATCCAAAACTCCCTTGAAAAAATAGAATCATCTTCATTAGACTCGTCCTTAAATTCCCCACGGAAAGATATAGTAGCTGTCACTCCTTGAATCACAAGAAAGCCTAGCGTAGCTAGAGCATATTCTCCTATAAATACTAGGCATAGTGCAAGTATAGATAAGCCTATGTGTATCAATCTTCTTCGTACCGTTCCCAGCAAGAATGTGTGGGCAAGAGCTAGGAAACTGAGGAGATATGCTAGTAGTTGAGGTAATATCCCGCCGTCAACAAAGCTGTGTACTGACGTATCACCTAAAACCCCGCTTTTCGTGAGGAAAGTAGAATATAATACTAGCAGAAAAGCCAGTAGTGTAAAGTAAACAGTTGAAAAAAGTGCAGTTGCTTTCTTTTTGTTCTTATTGATTAACATAAGGTGAGCAGCAGCTACAAGGACCATCCAAGGAACTAGGGATGAATTCTCAACAGGGTCCCATGCCCAGAACCCTCCGAAACTCAATGCCTCATATGCCCATGCGCCACCCATAAGCACCCCTGTGCCTAGTATGCCCACTCCGAAGAAAGCCCATGGAAGTGCCGGCTTTATCCACCCCTTATGATCTCCCTCCCAAAGTCCTGCAATGGCATAGGCAAACGGTATAGAAGTAGCTGCGAATCCTAAGAACAAGGTCGGCGGATGTATGGTCATCCAATAATTCTGTAATAGAGGATTTAAGCCTTGTCCGTCTTGGAAAAACTGTATCGCGTAATCTTTAATGCCTGTCCATGGCAGTCCGATGTTTTCAGGTGCCTCTCTCATGAGAAGGAATGGGTCGAGGCCTAATTGGAAGTCCCCAAAGTATATGCCTAGAAGCATGATGGAAAGGAATGCCTCAATAGAAGCTAGCACTGTCATAACCTTAGGCTCCCATCTGTCTGCAGCTCTTAAAACGAATAGTGCTAGTATGTTATGCCAAAACATCCATAGAAGGAAACCGCCTTCTTGCCCTCCCCAAAAAGCACTCATTACAAACCTCATCGGCATCTCATTATTCAGATGCTTCCAGATGTATTGAAACTCATACCTATGAGCAAAGAATAAAAGAAATAATAACCCTATTACGAGGAAAGTTGCTCCAGCGTGGACTTTAAATGCACGCCTCCCTATCTCCTTCCAACCTTTTATATATGATAAAGCAGAGAACAGGGCAGAGGTGAAAGCCAAGGCCACCAGAAATCTCCCAGCCCACGCAACTATAATCCACTCACCTTCAAATGCTCCTATACTCATGATTCTTCAGTTCCTAGAACTAATCGTTTTTCGTTGTTATACTT
>CAWVZZ010000116.1:0-6142 GCA_963934745.1 uncultured Flavobacteriales bacterium
AATCAATTCCTACAGACGTCGCATCTCCTTCAATAGCACCGTCCAAATCACCAGAAGCGATTATAGAGCCATTTGACAAATCATTAAAAACATACACCGCTCCATTCCAACCGTCACCAAAGCTATCAGACATAGAAAAGGTATAACAACCCTCTCCCACACAAAGATCTGCAGTTCCCGCAGTGCCACTAGCGACTGAAACACCGTCCAGTAACAGCGACCAGCTAATTTCATTGTCATAACTACCTCCACCGACAGTTAAAGAAATTCCATTTCCATAAACACAACTGCCATCGTCTATGGTGTAAGATGCGTCGAAATTACAAGCCTCAGCATCCGTACAGCCTGTACATGCAGAGTTATCTCCTCCACACTCCATGCAGTCATCGTAGTAAAGACAGTTTCCGCTATCTTCTATCGCTTCTGGAATATAATTACATGCCGATGAGTCCATACATCCTATATCAGAGTTGCAATTATTCAACGCAAGAGTTAGTGAGTTAAATACGTTCAAGCGTCCGCCAGTAACGGTTTCATTAGCAAGCTGAGCCACCTGATCCACTCCATCTAGAATATATCCTCTCACAAGGTCAGCTGTTGCCTGAGGGGATGTGATTGCATTTAACGATAGGTCAGTGCAAGGTGCACTGTAGACGAGAGCGATAGCTCCGGCGACACACGGACTAGCAAATGAAGTTCCCGATGTGCTAGAATAGCTGGATGAACTTGAAGGTAGGTAAACATTCTCTCCTGGTGCAGCAAGGTCGATAGTTGTCGCTCCATAAGCTGAGAATGTTCTAACGTCACTAGAATTAGTAGCAGTGACAGATATCATGTAATCCGACGAACAGCCCGTAGGCATATCCCCTTGTGTGTCTATGTTGTACTGTGCATTAGCCGTAGCTCCACAATTCAGAATCCCTGAAGCTCCTAGATCGTTGTAGTAAGCACACCATACTGGATAGTTAGCAGGGTCGGCGAGATCAATTCCCCATGAAGCGTTAGTCGCTACTACGAAAGCACCCTCAGAACCGCCACTTGAGTTATACATATATCTCATGACATGAGGGTAGCTGTAAGCTGCAATAACATTGGACTCGGTGAGACCGCCCATTTGGACTTGCATTATCCCTACGTTCCAGTTCACTCCTACTCCACCCAGGTTGTTATCCCCTTGAGCACCTATCATTCCACTCACTGAAGTACCATGACCTCCTGCTGAAATGATATCGCTATTACTAGTTGTATTCCATCCGTTCACATCATCGATATAGCCATTGCCATCATCGTCAATATTGTTTCCAGGAATTTCGCCGGAATTGACCCAATGATTATCAATTAAATCTGTATGATTCCAATTAGCCCCTCCTCCTTCTAACACAGCCACAACAATAGGATCTCCATTAGCGGTAAAGCCACCTGTAGTAATATCCCACGCTAAATCACTGTCTATATCGTGGTCAGCACTTTGCATATGATGCCATTGCTGACTGAAAGACGGGTCGTTAGGTGTAGATCTGTCTGCGACAAAGTGGTTGAATTGAACCGCTCTAACAGAGGGGTCTTGAGACATCACCTTCAATAAATCACCAGAGTCTGCTCTAGCTTCGCTGAAAGAAAATAAATAAATATGTGAAAGAACAGAGAGCTGCTTAATCACATGTAGATCGGGTCTATGTCCGTTTACTGACATGTATCTACGCTCGAAATTAGCTATGTCCTCTGAATTGTGAAACATAACGATAATCTCGCCTGGGATTTTATCGCCTTGCTCACCAGAAGGTATCTCTTTGTTTACTGTGGGGATAGGTTTGGGCTGTACGGTTTGGGCTACAGCAACTTGAGACACAAGTAAAGCAATGGTAAAAACAGAAGTTAAGTATTTCATTTATAACGATTTCAATATGCGGTATCGTAAAACAAAGACGCTGCTAGAATGATTTGGTTGCATGCTCGTCGAGCATGAAATCTATTGAGTAGAATATGAAGTAATAAGAACCTGTAATATCTCACTTGCGGAAGATGTAATAGGAGTTCCAGGACCGAAGACGCCCACCACGCCCATGTCGTAGAGTTTGTCGAAGTCTGCAGGAGGGATAACTCCACCAGCTACAACTAGGATGTCTGCACGGCCTAGAGCTTTAAGCGCAGCTATTAAAGCTGGAACTAATGTCATGTGACCTGCTGCAAGGGTAGAAATGCCTACTACATGAACATCGTTTTCGACTGCCTGCTTAGCCACCTCCTCAGGGGTAGAAAATAACGGGCCCAAATCGACGTCAAAGCCTAGATCGGCAAAGGAAGACGCAACAACCTTAGCACCCCTATCGTGACCGTCTTGGCCCATTTTAGCTACAAGTATTCTAGCTCTACGCCCTGCCAATAAAGCAAACTCATCGCTAGACTTTAAGACCTGTTCAAACTGCTTTTCTCCTGCCATATGTTTCGAAAATACACCACTAACTCTTCTGTCTGTGGGTTTATATCTATTAAATACTTTTTCTAAAGCATCGCTGATTTCTCCAAGGGTAGCTCTACATCTTGCCGCAATTACAGCTAGAGCAAGAAGGTTGTCGCCTTTAGACGCTCCGGCTTCTAGGTTATTCAAAGCGGAATTTACCGCATCGGAGTTACGGGATTGTCGGATTTTGTTTAATAGGTCAGTTTGTTGCTGCCTGACAGCCGTTGCGTCAACATCTAGCACTTCAAGGTCAGCGGCATCGTCGTCAACCGTGAAAATATTTACCCCTATTATTCTATCTATCCCCCTATCAATTCTAGCCTGTTTTCTAGCTGCCGCTTCTTCTATTCTGAGCTTAGGCAAGCCTACCTCTATGGCTTTAGACATTCCGCCGTGGCCTTCAATTTCATCCATTAGCTCACTGGCTTTATTAGCGATTTCTGCCGTTAGGAACTCCATTAATTTCGAGCCAGCCCAAGGGTCGACCGCCCATGTATAACCTGCTTCTTTCTGAAGTAAAAGCTGAGTGTTTCTGGCTATCCGCGCAGAAGAATCGGTGGGTAAAGCTATAGCTTCGTCTAGTGAGTTAGTGTGTAGTGACTGTGTGCCGCCGAACGTTGCGGACAAGGCCTCGATAGCTGTTCTTGCGACGTTGTTCCATGGGTCTTGTGCGGTTAAGGACCAGCCCGAGGTTTGGGTGTGAGTCCTGAGCATTGAACTCTTTGGGTTTCGCGGGTTGAATTGCTTCATTTTTTCAGCCCAAACCATTCTAGCCGCTCTCATCTTAGCTATTTCCATGGTGTGATGCATCCCGTTTGCCCAAAAGAAGCTCAACCTAGGGGCAAAGTCATCCACTTTAAGTCCTGCTTCAATACCCGTTTTCACATACTCT
Organism: uncultured Flavobacteriales bacterium; assembly: GCA_963934745.1. GTDB lineage: Bacteria > Bacteroidota > Bacteroidia > Flavobacteriales_D > Sanyastnellaceae > UBA974. Next base: position 3,354 of record CAWVZZ010000116.1, read on the forward strand.
AACCCATCAGCTAATGTGTACGCAAGTTCCAACTCTGGTGTAGCTCCTGCTTCTTGCATGTGATACCCGGAGATACTAATGGAATTAAATTTAGGCATGTTCTCAGATGAGTACTTGAAAATATCTGAGACTATACGCATCGAAGGTGAAGGAGGATAGATGAAAGTATTCCTTACCATAAACTCCTTTAAGATATCATTCTGTATGGTTCCCGAAAGCTGACTCTTATCTACGCCTTGCTCTTCTGCGGCAACTATGTAAAACGCCAGTATCGGAAGGACAGCCCCATTCATGGTCATGCTCACTGACATCTTATCCAGGGGTATGCCATCGAAAAGACGCTTCATATCCTCTACACTATCAATAGCAACTCCAGCTTTACCCACATCTCCCATCACCCTAGGGTGATCACTATCATATCCTCTGTGGGTAGCGAGATCGAAGGCTATGGATAATCCCTTTTGGCCTGCAGCAAGATTCTTACGATAAAAAGCATTCGAGGCTTCAGCCGTAGAAAAACCAGCATACTGCCTCACTGTCCAAGGCCTAGCAGCATACATAGTCGGATAAGGCCCACTTAAATAAGGCGGGATTCCAGCCATATACCCCTCGTGGGGTTGACGCGGAAAGTTGGGTGCGAAATGGTCTGGAATATCTATCCCCTCAGCGGTGGGGATGAGTTTGGGCTTTTTAGGTTCCGGTTTAGTGCAGAATAAAACCACGCTATCAATGGCAGCGTTGTCGGCAACGATGTCGACAACGATGTTTAAGTTGGAGTCCTGGTGGTCGAGAACGTAGAACAAATCAGACGCATCCTCTGACAGGGCTGCATCTCCTCTAACAGAATCTGAGGGCACGAACACAGGAGCTGAAAGCCAAGACGACCTGCCGGCTAGGATTGCATGATCACAGGCGGGGTTGGTAGACAACTGCACAGACTTTAACAGCCCCACTTTAGCAAACCACTGAGAAGATAGTTCCAAGTGATGGCTTCCTCCCATGGGGTCGTCTGTTCTTCCTAGAAGAGCCTCATCGCGCAGGATGTGCTGTATGTTTCTAGCATATCTAATGGCGTTTACCGAGTCCTGGTCGTTGTCGGATGGTAGTCTGTGGTCGTGTGGTCTTAATTCTATTCCATCAGCCCCACCGAGCACGGCTCCGTACCCCATTATGGAGTTTCGGAGAATGTCGTCCTCTGAATTAGATGCAACGGAGAGAACTGAAGTTGATCTAGCTTCAATCCAAAGGGGACATCTAGAAGCATCGGCGCCCATATCATTCAGCATAGTGGCCCAGGCCATTCTTAGGCCCCGAATCATAGCCGCTGTGGCAATAATATCTGTCGTGCAGGCAATTCTGATGGTACACTTACGAGCGGCATCTTCGATATTGTATCCGGCAGAAGTGAGGGTGTTAAGGCCCCACTTAGTTGCGGATAAGGATGCCGCAACCGCATCACAAGCTAGCATTCCTCTATCCTGCCAAGAAGAAGCATCCACTCCCCAAGTCGAAAATCTAGGGAAGGCTAGGCTCCATGCCTCGTAATGGAGAAGGAAGGCTGAGGTATCTGAAGGAACACCTCTTCCTAGGTCGAATGTAGAAGACCCTCTCATATCTACTCCTCCTGCAAAAACAACTACTGCACGAAGGGCACCTACGGTTTCGTACCCATCCACGTGCAGGCTTATCATTTCAGGATTTACTCCACTCAGAAGTGCTGTCATAGCTACACCGTCAACCACACTAGCATCAGTACGCACAGCTTCAACTCCCTGCTCTAATCCAGTCAGTAAGGCTGAGTTGGAAGAGTAGGTTTGGGTTATTTCCCAAGCATGTCCTAGATCGCTTCTAAGTGATTGATGCCTCAGCGGAAGCGACACTGGTTCGACCTGCGTGTTTACCATAAGAGGTAGAGGCATCCCATCCCATCTTTTCCTTTCAAGGTCTTCTATACTGTGCCCTCTTAGTGAAGATGTGGCCTTTAAAACCCAATCTTTAAAAGATGGAATTTCAAAGGAAATTGACTCAGAAAAATTCGTTGGTTTTTTCACGGTATAAAAGTAAGCAAGCAACAGCAGTTGAAGGTTAGATTTGCCTAGATGGATTACTCTAAAAATTTCAACAACTCTAATTCTGGATTTGATGTAGCTCCTATAGCGCATACGAGATGTAAGGCTGTGTTTTTAGACAGAGACGGTGTAATCAATCACGACCCGGGCGATTACACCACTTGCATAGAGGAGTTTACCCTGCTTCCAACCGCTATGAAAGCTCTTAAATCCCTTAAAAATAAAGGTTTTATATTCATCTTAATCACGAACCAAGGCGGTATAGCTAAGGGGATTTACGGACACAGCGAAGTAAACCTTATTCACGAATACTTACGGAAAGAGTGCGATAGCAATGGAACTCCGCTTACCGACGTCTATTATAGCCCTCATCACGAAATCACAGGTAAATCCTTGAGTCGAAAGCCTGGTTCCATGATGATAGAGAGAGCGGTGGCTAGATATAATATTGATCCTGAAAAATCTTGGATGGTGGGCGACAAGCAAAGGGATTTGGACTGCGCCTCTGTGCTGGGAGTAAGCGGCGTGTTGATTCCGACTAACGCCCCACTCATTGATTTTATAGACCAAATCAATTAGCCCTAACTTATTCCAATGCTCTCAAGCAAGAAATATCTTTACGACGGAGACATTACGGAGGAATCTAAACTCCCTAATGCATTTACAACAAGAGGGTTTTTATATGCCGATGGGTTTTTCGAATCAATGAGAGTAATTAAT
>CAWVZZ010000117.1:0-6141 GCA_963934745.1 uncultured Flavobacteriales bacterium
TTATCGAGAGCAGTTTGAGGAGGCAGGGATGATAGCCACTGGAATTAACCCCGTGAGTAAATTAGTTGAACTAATTGAATTAAAGGACCACCCTTATTTTATTGCCACACAGTATCATCCTGAGTATGCATCAACCGTTTTAGCCCCACATCCATTATTTATAGCATTTGTGGAAGCTAGCGTGAATAAAAAATCCTAAAAAAGATTTAGTTTAATAATCGTTGATTAGACTTCAGGCTCTAATCATCTGTATATGAGGTAAATTATCTTCTAAATACTGTTCTCCAGTAGAAACAAAGCCTAGATCACTGTAAAATTTTACGAGATAGTACTGAGCTGAAATTCTAATCCCCTCGTTAGGCCATTGTTGATCACACACTTCAATTGCTCGAAGCATTATTTCCCGGCCTAACCCCTCACCCCTTCTGTCTAAAGCTGTTGCAACTCGACCAATACTAGGCTCCTTATAGCTTACACCAGGAGCACATATGCGAATATATGAAGCCGCGGATACTCCAGATTCAGGCTCTTCTCCTTCTCTCATGGAGAAAACATGCAAACTACTCAAGTCTTTTCCATCTAAATCTGGGTATGGACAGTTTTGCTCCACCACAAACACGTCAACTCTAAGACGGACTATCGAGTGAAGCTGGTCTCTTGTTAGATCTTCCCACTGAGATACTTGAAATTCCATACACAAACATAATTAATATTAAAACAAAAAGGGCCGCCCGAAGGCAGCCCTTTTATAGATTAATTTTATTTCTTTTAGAACTTCAATCCGAAAGAAATACCTGAAGTCATGTTCTGATCCTCGTCCATTGATACGTTAGGGTATAGGTATAGCTTATCGCTAACTGCTCCTAACATCATCATTTTACCAACACTAACATTCATATTACGATCTGAATTCATTAAATCATCAACAGATAATCCAAAACCAAAACCGCTCTTAAAATAAGTAACAGTCATAGCCATAACGTTGTCAGTACCGTCATTAGACACTGTACCGGAAACGATCCAATCATCTTGAACCGCATAGCCTATAGTTGCTTCCATTCCTGAAACACCTACGTCGTTAAACATGTTTAATAACTGTGTTGCGTCAGCTCCTGTACCTAAGTACCAAGAACCTTGAGCTTGCTCAACTTGAGCAGAAAGTGTGAATGCAAGTAATGCAGTCGCACAAAAAGTAAATAATTTTTTCATAGAACCAATGTTTTAAGGTTTAAACAAATGTATATTGAATTAGACGCCGCAAATATAGCAACTTTATCAAGGTATCCACTTAAGATTGTGAATATCTCCTAAATCGCCATATTTCACTATGTATTAGACACATCTTGATGGTTAATAACATGATCTTATTAGAGGAATTATCTTTTAAAACAACATGAATAATGGTTATTTAGGGATGTGACACTAGGAAATTGTAAACTAAGAAGTCTGATTAAAATATGAGGAATAAAAAAAGGGCCACCAATAAAGGCAGCCCTTTTAAATAATATTTATTCTATTCTTAGAACTTCATTCCAATACCTATAGTAAAACTCATATCAGTCTCTTCATCACTTCTAGACAAGACAACAGCTGGGTCTATATATAGATTTTCAAATGAACCAAGATTAAGCATATACAATGAACCAACTCCTAAAGTCATCCCGCCTGACTCATGTGTTGTAACGCCATCAGTAACTATATCTTCACCCGTTACATCATTAAGATTAGCTTGAGCGTAGAATCCAGATGAATGGAAGTAACGAACACCTAGATTGATCGCTGCATCCTCAGAAGAGGTAGCATTTTCATCTCTAGTCATCATAACAGCCATATTGTCTGAAAAAGCATAACCTAGTGTTACAGCAAGATCGTCAGCTATAGCATCGTTTTCATAAGCAGAATTAAAAGTTATTCCTGCAATCATAGAGCCCTTATCAAGCGAAGTGCCTTGGGCTGAAACTGTGCAGGCTAATAAAGCTGCTGCACAAAAAGTAAATAAATTTTTCATAGAACCATGTTTTAAGGTTGGGGCCAATATCCGACAGTTAAACATTGTCCATAACACTCGATTTCAATAGGTATTCACGTTAGATTGTGGATATCCTCGCAATGAGTAATGTTTTATAGTATTAGAGGGATAGTTGTCAGATGATAATTACCTTGCGGTATGGCAGAAAAGAACGTGTTATCGGTAGAGGGACTTTCTAAAAGATACGGGGAAAGACTGCTTTTTAAGGACCTTACATTCGGGTTAGGGAAAGGTCAACGGGTCGCCTTAGTGGCAAGAAACGGTTCAGGGAAGAGCACGCTACTGAGGATTCTTTGTGAATTAGAGCACGCAGACGAGGGGAGTGTGACCTTTTCAGGTGGGACCAGGTGGTCGTATTTGAAACAGGAAGCCGGGCTTGATCCTGAGTCAACTGTTTTGGACACCTTATATGTAGGGGATTCAGCTGCAGTGATTGCACTTAGGAATTACGAGACTGAATTAGCAAAGGGAGCCGAAGGGCGTGGCTTTCAAGAGGCGTGTGACTCTATGGACAGAGAGCAGGCTTGGAATTATGAGGCGCGAGCAAGAGAAATACTAGGTAAACTTAATCTTTATGACCTGTATCGGAAGATAGGGACGTTGAGCGGGGGTGAAAGAAGAAGGGTGGCATTAGCGCAAGTACTACTTGAGGCCCCAGACCTTCTTTTTCTTGATGAGCCGACTAACCACCTTGATCTGGATATGATTGCGTGGCTGGAGAAGAGTTTAGTCTCTAGCAATAGCACTATCCTTATGGTTACGCACGATAGGTATTTTTTAGAGAATGTCTGTGACCGTATTCTCGAAATTGATCATCAACAGCTTTACTCTTATAAAGGTAACTACAGCTATTATCTAGAAAAGCGGGAAGAAAACCGAGATAATTCTCAATCTGCGCTCGACAGGTCAAAGAAAGCGATGAAACGAGAACTTGCCTGGATGAGGTCTACACCTTCAGCTCGAACTGGAAAAAGCAAGAGTAGAATTGATAGGTTTTACGAAATCAAGAAACAGGCATCGGTTAGATTGCATGATGACCCGATGCACATTAGTGTCATTCCGCAGAGGCTGGGTGGAAAGATTGTGGAATTGCACAACGTGAAGAGGGTGTATGGAGACAGAGTGCTTTTTGAAAACCTTACGCATCACTTTAAAAGAGGCGAGCGAATAGGTATCGTGGGGAATAACGGGTCAGGGAAAACGAGCCTGATGAATATGATCTTAGGAGAGGATAAGCCTGATACTGGGAAGGTGATTGTGGGGGATACAGTTGTGTTCGGACATTACTGTCAAGAGGGATATAACTTTAGTGAAGAATGGAAGGTTATAGATGCCGTGAGAGAGATTTCGGACTTTATACCACTTAAAGGGGGAGCAAAACTCACGGCAGCACAATTACTGGAGAGATTCTTATTTCCCAAACATATGCAGCACCAATTCATAAGAATGCTGAGTGGAGGGGAACGCAAGAGATTACATCTATTAAGGGTGTTGATGATGAACCCGAACTTCCTAGTGTTGGACGAGCCGACGAATGATTTGGACATCTTCACGTTAGCTGTGCTTGAGGAGTTTCTGATGGAGTTTACTGGCTGCCTACTTGTCGTGTCACATGATAGATACTTTATGGATAAGATTGTGGAGCATGTTTGGGCCCTGGGAGAAGATGGAAGTCTAGAAATTAAAGATTACCCAGGAAATTACACTCAGTACAGACTGGCACTAAAGGAGAAGCAGAAAGCGAAGTCTAAAAAGAGCTTAGAAACTCCTGTCGGAAAAGAAATTAAAGGGGATTACACAGAGAGGCTTTCTTTTAAGGAGAAATTTGAGTTTGAGGGGCTAGAGCCGCAAATATCCAAGCTCGAATGTCTTAGGGATAAATTGTCGCACGAAATGGAGTCGTGTATAGAGCACGAGGATTTACTAAGAGTAGGTGCAGAACTGGGTAAAGTGTCTGAGGAACTTGAAAACGCTGAGATGCGTTGGCTGGAGCTGTCGGAGCGAGTTTAAGGTTTAAGGTTGATCGTAGTCCATTACCCATGGGCCATCACCTGTCGGGTGAGATTGACAAGAAAGTATATACCCCTGCTCAACTTCATCATCTTCTAAAGCGAAGTTTATGTCCATAGATGCAGTACCCGATGTCATTTTACACCTGCAAGTGCAACACACGCCACCTTGACATGAAAAGGGTGCGTCTAGGCCAGCATCCAGAGCTGCATCGAGGATGGATTTTCCTTCTCTTTTCAGTGACACCCTAGTTGTAACACCGTCGAGAACAACTTGAACATCTACTTTGTCTGATGAAGTCTTAGCTGAAGAAGCTTCTGCTTTCTTCTCTCCAGTAGGAGTAGCTGCAGTAAACAGTTCGAATTTGATTTTACTTTCAGGGAATGATGAATTAATCAAAGCTTCCTTACAATTCATTATCATAGACTCTGGGCCACATACGTATGAGACGTCGAAATCAGAAGGGTTGATTACATCCTTGAAAATCCTCTCACATCTTTCTTTATCTAACCTCCCACCGAATAGCTCCATTTCTACAGGTTCGCGAGTAAGAAGATTGAAAAGCTGAAATCTCTCCAGATATCTATCTTTCAACTCTGATAACTCTTCTTTATAGATAATGCTAGAAGATTCTTTATTCACGTAAAAGAGAGCGAACCTTGAGTCCTCCGACGAGGAGAGTACATGTTTGATGATACTTATCACAGGGGTAATACCTGACCCTGCAGCAAATGCGAGATGGTTTTTTGCAGAACTTTCTACTGTAAAATTTCCGCCTGGCGGTAACGACTCCAATGTGTCACCGACCTTCAAGTTTCTATTTGCGAAAGTGCTGAATTTTCCTCCCGGGACTTCTTTCACTGCAACTCTTAGCACTCCTTCAGATGGAGCTGAACTTAAAGAGTAGCTTCTACGAATGTCCTCTCCGTCGATAGTTGATCTAAGCGTTAAATACTGCCCCGCACAGAAAGAGAAGTCTGAAATAGATTCTGGCTTTAATATTAACGAAACACAATCAGATGTTTCTCTGATTATCTCAACAACAGATAAGGTCTTGAATTTTGACATGGGGCAAAGTTAGGTTTCGAAAGAAGAAAAATTATTGATTTGGTCTTAAAACAAATAATAAAAAACACAGTAACACTATCTTTGAATTCTAAACCTCAGTAAAACGATGAAAGCCTCCTCGGAACAATTATTAAAAGACTTCGACACTTACGTGAGTGATGAGAAAAAGATTGAGCCTAAGGACTGGATGCCAGAGGCTTACAGAAAGACTCTTGTGAGGCAGATAAGCCAGCACGCGCATAGCGAGATTGTCGGGATGTTACCTGAGGGCGCTTGGATTACAAGAGCCCCAAGTTTAAAAAGAAAGGCTATTCTTTTAGCTAAGGTCCAAGACGAAGCCGGACACGGGCTATACCTGTACTCTGCGTGCGAAACCTTGGGTGTTGAGAGAGCTGATTTAGTAGATGATCTTCTAAGTGGAAAAGCTAAATACAGTAGCATCTTCAACTATCCCACTCCCACATGGGCTGACATAGGTGCTATAGGATGGCTAGTGGATGGAGCGGCAATTATGAATCAAGTTCCACTGTGCAGATGCTCTTACGGACCTTATGCACGAGCTATGGTGAGGGTTTGCAGAGAGGAGAGTTTCCATCAAAGACAGGGCTATTCAATCATGATGTCACTTATGGAGGGAACGGATGCCCAACGCCAAATGGCACAAGATGCATTAGATAGGTGGTGGTGGCCTTCTCTGATGATGTTCGGGCCCAGTGATAAGGACAGCAAGCACAGCGCACAAAGCATGGCTTGGAAAATCAAACGGTTTACTAACGATGAATTACGTCAACGCATGGTTGACATGACCGTACCACAGGCAGAACTGATAGGACTTAAAATGCCCGATCCAGATTTAAAATGGAATGAGGAAAAAGGAATGCATGATTTCGGCGAAATAGATTGGGAGGAGTTTTATGATGTAATAGCAGGAAATGGTCCATGCAATGCAGATAGACTTGCTACGAGAAATAAAGCACACGACGATGGTGCTTGGGTTAGAGAAGCTGCACTTGCATATGCAGATAAAAAAGCAA
>CAWVZZ010000118.1:0-6034 GCA_963934745.1 uncultured Flavobacteriales bacterium
CTGCAGTAAGGTCAGCGGCTAAAGCAGCGTCAGCAGCATCGGAGTCAACCTCATTTTGGTCAACGTCAGCTTGGACAGCGGTAAGGTCGGCAGCTAATGCAGCGTCAGCGGCATCGGAGTCAACCTCGTTCTGGTCGACGTCAGCTTGGACTGCAGTAAGGTCAGCGGCTAAAGCAGCGTCAGCAGCATCAGAGTCCACCTCGTTCTGGTCGACGTCAGCTTGTATACCTGCGTCCGCAGCATCGGAGTCAACCTCGTTCTGGTCGACGTCAGCTTGTATACCTGCGTCCGCAGCATCGGAGTCGAGCTCGTTCTGGTCGACGTCAGCTTGAATAGCCGCAATTTGCTCTAAGAGTTCGTTGGGAACAGGATGAGGCATGTAATAAAGGGACTGAGTGCTGAGTGGCTCGTAATTCGCGCCGGAAGAAGTGAAATCAATATCTACTTGCAAAGTCTTCTCCTCACCGGCCCAAACGATTTGGTCAAAATCCACAAAATTCAGAGGAGTACCCTGACCTATAACTACATTCAACATGCCGTATATATCAGTAGAGGTCGAATGTGACTCGCTATACTCTAGGTACATGTTTTCATCATAGATGGAAAACCGAATACTAATTGCGGAGTTAGCTAAGGGGTTGTTTTCAGCATCAAAACCAGGTAACTCCTGAGATACTGGGTCAAGAATCACGGCTTGGTAGGTTAATCCTAAGCTTTGAGAATACATCTCACCAAAGCCTATCATCAACGTGAGGGTTAATAGTAGTTTTTTCATGACTTATCCTTATTTATTTGCATTAACACTCCGAAGGATAGACACTTGCTTTTAAGGCGCAAGCGCTCCTCTAAATCCGATCTCTTCACACCTAGAGGATCTCCAATTCCGCTAGTAAACTGAATATATAAGGAGATATCCTCTGTGATCACGCGGTTCACACTAAAGCCCATTACAAGACTGAATAATGTGCTATTGAATTCCTCTTCACCAACCAGGTTGAAAACTTCGTTGTTTAAGACTTGGGTGCCTTGTATAAGGTATCCAAATGAAGAGTTAACTTTAAGAACTAACTCGTTTGGGCCCAATGAGAAAGCTCTTACATCAAGACCAGCGTGAAGTTGTAAATAATCCAAATCCCACTCCATGTAATTACCGTACAAGGAATCACTCCCTATTGCACCGTACCCAGTATAGCTGGCAGTAATTGTATAATATAAAAAATCTTTTATGGCTGATGATCTGTAGCCCATTTGCATGACGTTCTGACTTTTAGATTGCAGGTTGTCAAGTGTCTCACCCGAAGAGTTTAGGTAATCAAATGAAGAACTGCAAGAGCCAGTCTCCAGAAACAATTGTTGCGAGTGAGAGGTTGAAATGGAGAGTAAAAGAAAAAGGAATAAAGTAATATGTTTCATTATTTGCTTTTTAGAATTTTCTCAATGTGTTGGGAGTTATTCGACTCTATTTTCAAGAAGTAGTATCCAGAAGTAAGACCAAACAATTCTATACTTAGTTGCATCTGAGAAGTGAAGGAGCGTTGAGAGATCTCACTACCAAGTATGTCGAAAACAGAAATTCGCACCTCAGAGCTAGGCAATTGGTCGAATTGAATCGTGATAATATCTATAAACGGATTAGGGAAAACATTCACCATTAAACCTAATGGAATTTTAGGGGTGAGGATTTTAGACAACACCGAAGGTTGAATAAAACCTTGAATGACATTATTTTCAGATAGCTGTACCGACCCTATAGGGCTAGACTGACCGATCGACTCTTGTATAAGATATTCTATGCCGCTAACTGTAATCTCTGTAGATGTTCCTGCAGAAGAAATGGTTTGTCTGACTAAATACGGGGAGCTATCGCCTGGGGTTTGTGCGTTTACGGAAGCACATAACAGCAGGATTACAAATGAACTAAAAAATACTTTTTTCATGGAAATCTATATTCGGATTAGTGTAATATCCGAAATATCTCAATACTAATTACACTCTGTGCTATCTGTTTTTCCTACCTCCGCTACCACCCATCCTTCTATTACCTCCACCACTGTTAGGTTTATACCCTTTGTTTTTGAAACCACCGGAATTACCACGGCCACCACGATTTCCTCTTACTCCACGATGCGTGGGATCGTACTCAGGACCTTTACCCACTCTTGCTGGCAACTCTAGTTTATCAACAGACTTCTCTATCAGCTGTTCGATTTTATCAAAGCGCTGCATATCGTCTGGAGTGATGAGCGTAACTGCTTCGCCCTTCTTCTCGGCTCTAGCAGTCCTTCCTATTCTATGCACATAATCCTCCTCATTAGGGGGCACGTCATAATTCACAACAATCTCAATGCTGTCGATATCAATTCCGCGTGAGACAACGTCGGTTGCAACGAGTAATGCGATTTTCTTTTGACGGAAACCTAACATCACCTCTTCTCTCTCTTCTTGCTTCAGATCCGAGGATATTTTACCACAATTAAGGCCAGCATTCTTTAATGCTCGAACAACCTGATTTACGGTCTTTTTTCTAGACGTGAAAATAATACCGCTCTTGATATCACGCTTTTTAAGTATATCGACAAGAACATCGTCTTTCTGATGCTCGAACACTACGTATGCACTTTGCTTAACGTTAGCTGACGGTTTAGATAGTGCAAGCTGAACCGTTACTGGATCATTAAGTAATTCATGTGCGAGTGAGCGCATTTTCTCAGGCATAGTAGCACTAAACAAAAGCGTCTGTCTATCTGACTTACAATGTGAAGCAATCCTCATGATGTCTTGATGGAATCCCATATCGAGCATTCTATCTGCTTCGTCTAGAATCAACACTTCTAGTTCGCTTAGATCAACATAACCGAGATTAAGGTGGGATAGCATACGTCCTGGTGTTACCACGACAATGTCTGCTCCTTCTTTAAGTGCCTGCTTTTCTCTTGAAAACTCCTTTCCTGACCCTCCACCATACACAGCAAGGCTTGTAACTCCAGTATAATACCCGAAGCCTTCAGCGGCTTGGTCAATCTGCATCGCAAGCTCCCTGGTTGGAACTACAACGAGTGCTTTTACCTTTCCGTTATCTGGAGTGTCCAGAATTCGATCCATCGTCGGTAATAGAAACGCGGCAGTTTTACCGGTTCCTGTTTGGGCTATACCTAGCATATCCCTTTTCTTCAGAATATGAGGTATTGCCTCCGCCTGAATAGGAGTTGCGTTTTCAAACCCCATAGCTGTAAGGCCATCTTCAATGTCTGGGTGCAAATTCAAATCCACGAATGGAGTGGGCACCGCTTTTACTTCCTCTTTTTCCACGGCGTGAATATAGCTTATCTTTAGAGCTTGAGAGAGCTTAAACTGAGAATAAAATCCATAATAATTTCTGCTGTGTTGGTGATAACATCATTGAACATGAATGCGACACACCTTATAGGTAGTGAAATGTTCTATGAGGACATGGGTAATGGAAGTTTCTTAATTACGCTGAAAGTATACAGAGAATGTGGCCCTGCTAACACTCAGGGAACAGGGTTTGACGATATAATTTACCTAGGACTATTCAATACTTCAAACAATCAGCTTCTGAACGTTTATGATGTTTTTCTGAATTTCGCTACAGTCCAAAACGTGCCCATCATCATGACTAACCCATGTGGTACTCCTCCCCCAGATTTATGTGTCGAGGAAGCTACATATACCGCCACGATTTCACTTGGCGCCTCCGCACAGGGATATGAGATAGCATGGCAAAGATGTTGTCGAAACCCTACTATAAGTAATGTTCAAAATTCCAGCGGAACAGACAACCCTGGAATGACAGCTGTGATTCACATCCCTGGAACGAATGACTTACCTACTGGAAACAATGACTCTCCCGTTTTTACAGAATTCCCTCCTATAGCTCTATGTGCCAACTTCGAGTTTTTTTTTGACCATTCAGCTACCGATGCAGATGGAGACAACCTTATGTACTCTTTTTGTGCTCCTTTTGATGGAGGAGGAGATTTAGGTGCTGGCTTAAACAGCCCCGCACCTAATCCACCAGCTAGCCCGCCATACATTCCCATCCCCTATGCTGCAGGATATTCGGCTGCCTATCCTATTGCCGCAAATCCAGCATTCAACATTGATGCCGTTACTGGGCTTATCACTGGTACGCCTAATATTCCAGGACAGTATGCGATTGGTATATGTGTTGAAGAATTCCGCGATGGTGTTTCGTTGGGCAAGGTGATTCGAGATTTTCAATTCAACGTAACAATATGTGACGCAAATATTGTTTCTGCTGTAACACCTCAACAACCAGCACAGCTTTGTATTGGTGAAACTCTAGATTTTGAGAATACATCCATTAACGCCCAGGATTTTATTTGGGATTTCGGGGTTGAAGGAACTAATACAGACGTTAGCACTCTTTACGAACCATCGTTCACATTCCCAGACACAGGCACTTATATTGTTACTTTAATTGCGAATCCTAGCTGGCCTTGTGCTGACACCTCATCTCAGATCTTCGACGTTTTCGAGCCACTTGATCCCGAAATAGTGATTACAGATTTCGATTGTCTAATAGGTACCGAAATGTTCAGCTTTGAAGTTCAAGGAACTATGAATGACGAAGCAACTTATTTTTGGGATTTAACGGGCGCGAACCCCTCTACCGCTAACATTACTTCTCCACAGAACATTAGCTTTTCTAACGCAGACACGTGGAATATTTCGTTGACTGTGAATAATCATGGCTGCATAGCGGTAACGGATTTGGACTACATAGCTCCTCCTGCACCTAATGCTATTATTGAAGACCAAACAGGCTTCTGCCAAGGCCTCACATTCACTTTTGAAAACAATTCCGAAAATGCCGAGACATATCTATGGGATTTCGGCACACCATTCGGAGGCGATTACTCCACTGAATTCGAACCACAATACACGTACTCTGACAGTGGTACTTATGTCGTCACATTAACAGCTTATGCACCATTTACCTGTCCCACAACAGCCACCGCAAACGTAGAAATTCAATACCTACTAGAGCCGTCATTTTCCGTTCCAGATCCGGACTGTTTTTCCACGCATAATTTTTGGTTAAATGGCACAGCATCTGTTGATGGAAACACTGTCTACACATGGGACTATGGTGGTGCGGTTGTCAGTTCTAATGCAAACGGCACTAACGTATCGAACCTTATTTACCTGGAGCCCGGAGTTTACGATGTCACCCTGACCGCTGAAGTGCCTGGGCTTGACGGTTGCCAGCAATCGTATACTGCTCAAGTTGAAGCCATACCCGACCCCACCATTAACTTCTCAGCGGGGCCACTAATGGGATGCCCTCCTCATCAAGTTAGCTTCACAAACCTCAGCTCCACATCCACGGCCACGACATATCTCTGGACGTTCGGTGACGGATCAACATCAAATGCCGTACACGCAGTTCACCTATACATGTACTCGGGAAATTTTCCCGTGCTCCTAGAAATGACCACAGGTGGGTATTGCGTCCGCAACCTACAAATGCTAGAACCTGAATTAGTCGAGACATACCCTGTACCATTTGCTGCCTTTGATGTTGATCCTAACCAAGTAGATATTCTCACACCATTAGTGAACATAACATATCTGGGCGATGAAGACGTCGATTGTTATTACAACTTTGGCGACGGTGGGTCAATGCAGGACTGTAACGGACAGTATTCCTACGTAAATGGAGGGAACTACACCATCACCCAAACCATCATCAACTCCGCTGGTTGCACTAACACCGCCACAGGTCAGGTCAGTATATCGGGGTCTGTTTTTTACGCCCCGAATTCGTTCACTCCTGACGGCGATGGATTGAATGATGTCTGGCTCCCTATAGTACTGGGTGCTAACGCTTACAGATTAGAAATTTACAATAGATGGGGTGAGTTGATTTGGTCTACAACGGATGTGAATACTCCTTGGTTAGGCGAAGTAAGAAACAACGGCTTACACTTTTCTCCTAATGGTATGTATCTTTTTGAGGCTGTTTGGGTAGATCAAATTGGATACCCTC
>CAWVZZ010000119.1:0-5991 GCA_963934745.1 uncultured Flavobacteriales bacterium
ATTGGAGGTATTTAGCTATGTTTTGGGCTTTACGAATATTAGCTATTCGTCCTTCTACACTGTAGTCAGAGTTGTTTGTGAGTTCTCTTAAATCATCGCCATCGATATGGAAAGGTGAATGACCACCTCGTTTTAACTGAGCGATTAAAGCTGTAGCAATAGTAGTCTTACCGTGCCCAGGTTGTCCAGTTATCCAGTAAATCATGCTAGTTTACCTTCTCTTAATAATAGGGTTTGTTCTCTGTCTGGACCTACGCTTAGGATGGAGATAGGAA
The DNA here is from genome assembly GCA_963934745.1 of uncultured Flavobacteriales bacterium. Taxonomy (GTDB): domain Bacteria; phylum Bacteroidota; class Bacteroidia; order Flavobacteriales_D; family Sanyastnellaceae; genus UBA974. The sequence continues at coordinate 276 of CAWVZZ010000119.1, forward strand.
CACCTGTTTCGTCTTCAATCATTTTCACGTAACTCATCAGAGAAGCGGGGATGTTTTCTACATCGCGAAGTCCAGTTAAATCGCCAGGCCAACACTCAAACGTCTTATAGATGGGCTGCACTTCGTCGGGATTGATACCGTAAGGGAGGTAGTCAATCTTCTCACCCTTATGCATGTAATGTGTGCAAACTTGTATTTCGTCAAATTCTCCCAGAACGTCAGCTTTCATCATGCAGAGCTGAGTCACTCCGTTTACCATAACAGCATATTTCAACTGAGGCATATCTAACCAGCCACATCTTCGTGGACGTCCCGTAGTAGCTCCGAATTCACTTCCGGCAGCTCTAAGTTTTTCTCCAGTTTCTTCGAGTAGCTCAGTGGGGAATGGGCCCGAACCGACTCTCGTACAGTATGCTTTAAAGATCCCAAATACTTCGCCGATTTTATTCGGAGGAATACCTAATCCTGTACAAGCTCCTGCTGTAATTGTGTTAGAAGAAGTCACGAAAGGGTAGGTGCCGAAATCAATGTCCAACATAGTTCCCTGAGCGCCCTCTGCAAGAATGCCCTTACCGTCGTTAAGTACTTGATTAAGCATGTGTTCACTGTCGATGAACTTGAACTGTTTTAGATATTCAATTGCCGACAGCCAGTCTTCTTCATAAAGAGATAAATCGAAACTGTATTCAGGATATCCCTCCAGCATTCTTAGATGCTTTTCCTTTAGGGCCAAATACCTTTCTTCGAAATGCCCCGACTCAATATCACCAGCTCTTAATCCATTACGACCGGTTTTATCCATGTAGGTGGGGCCTATACCTTTCAATGTAGAGCCGATTTTTGCCTTACCTTTAGCTTGTTCAGAAGCCGCATCGAGCAGGCCGTGAGTGGGCATGATCAAGTGGGCTTTCCTAGAAATTAAAAGTGAGTCAACGGGGTTCACGCCACGTTCTTTCAGAGCTTCAATTTCGCGTCGGAAAATCACGGGGTCAATTACCACTCCGTTACCAATCACATTCAGAGTGTCTTTTCTAAATATCCCAGACGGGATTGTGTGTAGGACGTGTTTTTTACCGTCAAAAATTAAAGTGTGACCCGCATTAGGTCCACCTTGGAATCTTGCAATAACGTTGTACTTGGGTGTAAGTACGTCAACGATTTTACCTTTCCCTTCATCGCCCCATTGGAGCCCTAGCAATACATCCGCTTTCATAGAAGTTAGGATTTTTTACGCTTTCTAGCGTAGATGTTTAATGAATGATGGAGGACTTCGATATCGAAGAGTTCCTCTAAAGTCGCTTTTATTTGTTGGATACGGGGGTCGCAAAACTCGAGTACCTCTCCTGTGTCAGCTATAATCACATGGTCGTGTTGCCTAACTCGGAAGCACTTTTCATACTGGGCGTTCTTATCTCCGAACTGATGTTTCCGTACTAGGTTACAGTCGAGAAGAAGCTCCATTGTATTGTAAAGTGTCGCTCGAGAGACTCGGAATTCACTGTCTTGCATCCTTGAAAACAGTTGCTCTACATCGAAATGCCCGATATAGGAATAGATTTCATGAAGTACAGCAAACCTCTCCGGAGTTTTACGGTGTCCGTTTTGTTCGAGGTAAACCTCGAAGAGATCACGTGCTTGGTTTAAGATTTCGTCGGTTGACATGTCTTATTCTGTAGTGCAAAGATAACCTATCACTCTGCTTCAACACGACCCACGGAGTGTACTCCACTAACATTTTTCAGTTTAGTTATCAAATCCTCCAAATGAGATTTATTCATAACTAAAACGCAAACAGATCCGGTGAATATTCCATCGGCCGTTTCCATGCTGATAGCCCTCATATTTACTTGCATATCTTCAGAAATAACCTGAGTGATTTGATTTACAAGACCCACATCGTCTATGCCTGTAAACCTTAGTGTCACTTGGAATTGTTGAGCGGCCTTACTAGCCCAACGCGCCTTCATCATCCTATATGCATACTTAGAAAGCATGTTCGTCGCATTAGTACAGTTCTGCCTGTGAACTTTAATTCCACCGCTCACCGTGATGAACCCGAACACATCATCTCCTGGTATTGGGTTGCAGCAATTTGCTAAAGTGTAGTCGATTTTCTGCATATTCTCGCCAATCAAGAGTATGTCTTCTTTCTTAGGGGTTACAAATTTTTCTGTTACTGATGTCTTTGAAGATGTTTTAGGGTCTGGTCCTTTAGGCCAAATAAACTTCCCCTGTTTCAATGTATATCCACTAACATTCTCGAGAGTAAATAACCCTAAGGCAATTTGGTAATACATCTCTTGAGCGGAATTCATTTTCATTTTCCGGTAGAACACTTCAATGTTTTCTTGAGTATTAAGAGCATTGATTTTTTTTAACCACTTCTCAAATACATCCCTTCCTTCCGTAGCCTGCGCCCTTTCTTTCTCCTTAAGGGAATGTCTTATTTTCTGTCTTGCGTGGCTAGTAACGACATAAGTCAACCAATCTTCCTTAGGGTACTGCTTGCTTGAGGTGAGGATTTCGATTTGGTCTCCAGAAGAAAGCCCAAAACTTAAAGGTACCAGCTTATGATTCACCTTTCCACCCACACACTCAGAGCCAACGCGGGAGTGAACCTTGAACGCGAAATCCAGTGTCGTAGCACCTTTCGGAAGAGTGACCATATCCCCGTTTGGTGTGAAAACGAAAATATCGTTAGACTTTAAGTCCATCGCGAACTCATCTATGAAGGCTAATGCATCCTCCTCTCCACTCTCCAGAACCTCCCGAATCTGATTCAGCCAGTTGTCTATTTGGTTGCCGCCAGCTGTACTGTCGCCGCCTTCTTTATATCTCCAATGTGCAGCAAACCCCTTCTCAGCCACCTCGTCCATTCTGCCACTTCGTATCTGAATTTCCACCCACTTTCCAGAGGGAGACATAACAGTCGTGTGTAGCGATTCATACCCATTGCCCTTAGGTAAACTGATCCAATCCCTAAGTCTGTCGGGGTTAGGTTGATAGAAATCGGTCACTATGGAATACGTCCTCCAGATCTCTGTTTTCTCCTTATCTCTATCCGTGTCGATGATTATCCTCACTGCGAAAACGTCGTACACTTCTTCGAAGGAGACCTGTTGTTTTTGCATTTTGGTCCAAATACTAAAAATAGATTTAGGCCTTCCTTTTATCTCATATCCTATGTCTGCGGCATCGAGTTCTCTTTTAATCGGAGCACAAAAACTTCTGATAAATCTCGCTCTAACGTCCTTCGTCTTTCTGAGTCTAGACTTGATCATTTCATACTCTTCTGCTTCTTTATACTTAAGCGACAGATCTTCTAGCTCACTCTTAATTGCATAAAGTCCCAGTCTGTGGGCGAGAGGAGCGTACATATACAGCGTCTCGGAAGCAATCTTCTGCTGCTTGTCCGGATTCATAAAATCGAGGGTCCTCATATTGTCTAACCTATCAGCTAGTTTAATAAGAATCACCCTCACGTCACTACTCAGGGTGAGTAGCATCTTTCTGAAATTCTCCGCTTGAGCACTAGTTCCGGGCTCGAATACACCACTCATTTTCGTGAGTCCATCCACAATTTCTCTTTCCTTCCTTCCGAATTCTTTCTCCACGTCATCCAGCGTCAAACTTGTGTCCTCAACCGTATCGTGAAGCAACGCACATACAATTGATGTCGTATCTAATCCTAATTCTCCCGCAACTATTCTTGCCACACTTATAGGGTGATATATATACGGTTCACCACTTTTACGCCTCTGCTCAGAATGGAAATCAAGTGCCATGACAAAGGCCTTTCTAATAGCCTTTCTATCCTCTCTTGATTTGCTGTGTTTAGCTGCACGAAGAAGCCCCCGATACCTTCGGAGTATTTCTTTTTTCTCTTCTTCTATATCAAATTGCATCTTTTGTAAAGCTAGCTAAATCATATTTCGTTTTAACGTCTTTGTTGAGGTAATTTCGCAACATGATTGAAGCGAACAACCCCAACCTCAGTTCTTTTGTCGAAGTGCCATCTGGCCACGACTTCCCTATCCAAAATCTCCCCTTCGGAATTTTCTCTACACCCTCACTTTCTGCCCGTCCCGGCGTAGCAATTGGCGATAGTATTGTCGACCTTCAGGCACTCAGTTCAGCTGGTTTTCTAGACTGTCTTATATTAGATTCAAGTTTCGAGATCTCCGACTTCAGTTCCTCCACCCTCAACCCCATCATCAACCGCGGAAAGCATGCTACTCGAGCTTTACGAAACCGCATTAGTGAACTACTTAATTCAGATGATTCAGAGCTCAGGGATTCATCTTCGCTCGAATCTTACATCCTCCTAGCGTCAGAAGCGGTAATGCACATGCCCATTAACGTAGGGGATTACACAGATTGCTATTCTTCTGAGGACCACGCACGTAATGTGGGCAAGATGTTTCGCGATCCAGAGAACGCTTTACTTCCTAACTGGAAGCATATGCCCGTGGCATACCACGGACGAGCTAGCTCTATCATCGTTTCAGGAACGCCCATCAAGCGTCCTCATGGACAGCTAAAACCCGCTGATGATCAACCACCCATTTACGGACCCTCCCGCCTTTTAGACTTCGAATTAGAAATGGCATTTATCACCCACTCAGGAAAGCCCATGGGCGAGTCCATCTCAACTTCAGAAGCCGACGACTACATCTTCGGTATGGTAATTTTTAATGACTGGTCAGCTCGTGATATCCAGAAATGGGAATACATTCCACTGGGCCCATTCCTAGGCAAGAACTTCGCATCAAGCATTTCCCCTTGGATAGTAACCCTCGACGCTCTAGAGCCATATCGTACCTCTGGTCCCACCCAAAACCCCTCAGTCCTCCCTTACCTAGAGTACGAGGGCAACGCCCATTACGACATCGAACTGGAAGTAGAAATTACGCCCCCAGCCGGTGACGGTCTAGTGGTCTGCCGCTCGAACTTCAAGCACATGTACTGGAATATGCGTCAGCAACTTGCACATCACACAGTTAATGGCTGTAATATCAGAGGCGGCGACATGATCGCTTCCGGCACCATTTCCGGTCCCGAAAAAGGCTCGTTCGGTTCCATGCTAGAAATTTCGTGGAAGGGCACTCAGCCCATCACCATGCCCGACGGTTCTCAACGGCGATTCATCCAAGATGGCGATACAGTAACAATGAGAGCTTCTAAAGGCATTATCGGATTCGGCGAAGTCTCGGCTGAATTAACACCGGCTTAGTCAGCAGCAGCTGGCGTATTTTCAGCTGGCGTATTTTTATCTGGCGTATTCACATTTGTTTCAAGCTGAACATCAGGGTATTTTGCTAATTCCGGTTCTATTAACGCAAGGATTTCATTTGCAGGCTGCATAAGATACGTTTCGTATTCAGTTGAGAGCTTCTTAGTGTTCCAAAGAATCAGACCCATTTGGTTCTCAAAAAAGACATCAAACAATAAACCATCCACATCACTCTCCAAAGTAGACGTTCCAAGTTTTAATGCTGGAAAATAATCATTATCGAAATTTCTCCATGAGATTTTTTCGAATGCAGATTTCAAAAAAGTAGGTATGTAATCATTGAAAGTGTTGTTGAAATCATGAATATGTTCAACACCTGAGTTCCAAGAGAAGAGCCTTTTCAGTCTTTAGATTTCTAGAACTTTCGTTGAAGTTGTCTAGCTGTAATGCAACTGTAATTCCCACAATGATCAAGACCTTCTC
>CAWVZZ010000120.1:0-5931 GCA_963934745.1 uncultured Flavobacteriales bacterium
AGAGTGGGGATGATTTCTGGGATAAATTTATAGGAATGTCATTTTGTGAGAAAGTACAGCAAGTATTTGAAGACCCAAACACCTCTCATATTAATTGGTAATAGTAGGTTTTATTGATGTCTTTACATCAGGTGGATATTTTGATTCCTGTAAATCAAGACCTAAAGATTTGTAATGCTTCGCGATTTGCTATAGAGAATGTGTTAAAGGAAGAAGGTTCTATGCTTAATTATGAATATCACGGTACAATTAAATACTATGATACAGGGGTGTTAAAGGGTGTAGGCAAGTGGCGAGAAGGTGACTTAATCGATTACGACTAATCACTAAATACAATTTGTGTTCAGTTATCTTCTTATCTCTTGAGAGGTAGAGTATAGTAGTTAAGACTAGAGTTTACGATATTTGTGAGTCTTTTAACTACTGCCACGATAGGAGAACAATTGAAGGCTTTACAAAACCGAAGTAAGAACCAATAGTAAAACGATAGAATTAGAATCACTCCAAGATGGTGTCTACACTCTTCAAGTCAATGGTGTTGATAGCTCAGTAATTATCCAGTCAAAAAGAATTGTCGTACAGAGATAATGCTGAGTGTTAGTGATGTCTTCCCAATATAAAAAAGAGCAACAATGAGTAGAAAACCCATACGGAAAAGAGTAGCAAGACTTTGGAGGTCTATCACCAAAAATCGTGTGGAGAGAAATGGAATAAGCAGTTATTCAATAGCTAAGAAATTCTTAAGACATAAGGTTATTGTATTAAGCTGGATAAGAAGTCTTATTTTTATTTCATTGGGTGTTCTTTCTGCTGGTTTCGGTTTGAAAGGATTTCTACTGCCAAACGAATTTGTTGATGGAGGGGTAACAGGCATTTCGCTTTTAGTCAATGTGTTGACGGACTACCCTTTACACCTACTTATTGTGTTAATAAATGTGCCATTCATTATTCTGGGATATTTCCAAATAGGAAAAACATTTGCCATTAAAAGTGTCTTAGCAATTGTAGGACTTGCTGTAGTTCTTGTTGTAATCGACTACCCGATAATCACCTCTGACAAGCTTCTAATAGCGGTGTTTGGCGGTTTCTTTCTCGGTGGTGGAATCGGTCTTGCCATACGTGGGGGAGGTGTGCTCGACGGAACAGAAGTTATTGCCATTTATCTCAGCAGAAAAACAGGACTGACAATAGGTGACCTCATTTTCATGTTCAACATTGTTATTTTTTCTGTAGCTGCATACCTTCTATCTATCGAAACAGCACTGTACTCTATTCTTACCTACCTCGCAGCCTCCAAAACAGTAGATTTCATTGTTGATGGAGTAGAGGAGTATATAGGGGTTACTGTCATTTCACCCTATAGTGAACAGATTAAGGTCATGATCATTGAGGATATGAGAAAGGGACTCACCGTTTACGATGGAAAGAGTGGCTACGTTAAGCCAGGTGAGAGCGCGAAACATATTGATATTATCTATATAATTATCACGCGACTTGAAATCGCGAAATTCCAATCTGAAATCCAAAAAATAGACCCTAACGCGTTTATCGTTATGAACTGTGTTATGGACCTTCAAGGAGGTATGGTTAAAAAACGACATTTCTAACTCCCCCCCCTCAACTTAAAGGTCACAAAACTTTCATTATCTTGTAAAAAACACCCACTCATGAACCGCAGTAAATTCCTCAAATCTTTAGGCTTCGCAACCGGCGCCGTTATCGCTTCGCCGTTATTAGCTGGAGCTTCATTAAACCAGGCAAAACAGAAATCACCAGCCCACGCTCGTGGTGGATGTGTTTTGCTCCCAGCAGAAAGTCCGGGACCCTTTCCTTTAGATCTAACAGATAACAGTTATTTCTTCCGTCAAGATATTACTGAGGATAGGGTAGGTACACCTATGCTTCAGCGTATTCGTGTGATAGGCCTTGAAAACTGCCAGCCTATGGCTAATGTGAGGGTTAATTTATGGTGCTGTGATCAGGATGGCTTGTACTCTGGTTACGGTGATGAGGAAGGCACGACTTACATGAGGGGATACCAGATCACAGACGACAATGGAGAGGTAGAGTTCCACACGATATTCCCAGGTTGGTACCCTGGACGTGTTGTTCACATGCACATGCAGGTGCACGTAAACACTAATTACTCAGCTGTCACTCAGTACACATGGCCACACGATGCTGCCGTGGAAATTGCTACTAACGCACCTGAATTTTATGCAGATGGCCCTGACCCCATGACTCCCGAGATGGATTTTGCATTCACGGACGGTTACGAAAACCAACTTGCCACGTGTGATTGGGATGAGGAGGCTCAGATTTATGTCTCAGTCCTAGAAGTTGCCGTACAGGGTTCTGGAGTTGATAGCGTCGGGTATCTCGAGAGTCAAGCTGCTCTAGTTTTTTCCCTCCACCAAAACTCACCTAACCCAGCTCACAATTTCATGGAAATCCCTTTAGAGCTATTCAAAGCGGCAGAGGTTGAATTATCGATTTGGGCTATAAGTGGAAAAAAGATCTACACAAAAGATCTGGGCACTTTATCTGAAGGCTCGCATAATCTTCCATTAAACCTTAGCTCCTTGGGTATCTCTCCTGGATCTTACATCTACCAGTTAGACGTTAAGGTAGGTGGCAGGACGCACTACGATGTGAAAAGGTTTTTAGTGATTTAAAGCAAGCCTTATACGCTTTGCAAAAGCGGTTCTGCTGTAATACTCAATCAACAGCACGTGTGTGTCGCATCGTTTCTTGACGTACCGTAAAAAAGTCAACCAGTTGGTTGACAAATCCCCTAACGTTTTTGCATCTCTCACCTAAACGTCTCGTGCCGTAAAAAAGTCAACCAACCAGTTGACAAATTCCCAAGCGATATAAATTCATAATTGTTAATTTTATCCCATGCCCACAGATCACCCTAGATGCTCAGAGTTAATTACAGCAATGGGGAAGGATACGGTTGTGGAGTTAGCAGACCTGGCTAAGTCAGACCCCACATGGGTGCCGGCATGAATTGAAGCCACGAAACACGATAAACCTAAGAACAGAAATAGAAAAGCTGCTTGGGTCCTGCATCACGTTTATCTGAGGCACCATGAGCTTATTGAGGTAGAGGTGTCCGGCTTACTTGCCATCTTAGATCATTCAGATGACGCTTCAGTTTATAGAGAGATTCTGAAAATAATTGTTGAGATAAATCTAACCCCTAAGGACTTTGAGCTGATACATGCTCCCATGCTGGATCTGGGGGTGGGGCTGTTACACGATGAAACCTGGTCTAAAGGCATGCACTATATAGCTATGAGGCTAGTGCAAAGGTTCGCTAACACGAAGTCGGAGAAAATATTAGCAATTGAGGGAATTGAAGCATTACTTTCCAGGATTACTTCAGAAGAGAAGCCTATGTGTAATGCAGCTTCAAAAGTTATTTTGAAGATTCAGAAAACTCTGTAGAATTTATCCACAACTATAAATAACCACTATTAAAGTTAGGCGCTCCTAAAAATCACAACTATCTTTGTATTATGAATTTAGATTATAGGACTGCTTTCGGGTATTTGTGTCTGGTGGTACTAGCAGCTAGTTGCTATAAAACATTGCCTTCAGCTCCTGAGGAAAACTCTTTGTTAGATGGCCCACTAGAGGGGCTTTCATACGAGCAGCAGGCTAGGTTCCTGAGTGGTGATGAGGCTTTCGGTGAGGTGTTTACTTCTGAAACGGGGTTAGGGCCAGTGTTTGTGGCTAATCAATGTGCTTCTTGTCACCCTGGTGATGGAAAGGGGTCGTCTTTTGTTGCCTTTACAAGATTTGGGCAGCCTGATACTCTTGGAAATCAGTTCTTGGATCAAGGTGGGCCTCAACTTCAACATAAAGCATTGCCTGGTTACCAACCTGAGATACTTCCTATGGGAGCTACTTCAATGGATTTATTTGCACCATCGGTTACTGGGTTAGGATTTTTAGATGCTGTAAGTGATGCTGATTTGTTAGCTCTTTCTGATCCTATGGACGCTGATAGAGATGGGATAAGTGGAAGACCACACTATAATACAATTCCAGATTATTCTCAGGTACGCCCTAATTCTATTGAAAGAGCCGGTCAGTATATCTGTCGCATAGGAAAGAAAGGTGCTGCTTATGATCTATTGCATCAGTCTGTAGAGGCTTATAATCAGGATATGGGGATTACTTCTCTGTATAATCCTATTGATGTTTACACAGGGCTTGAGATTGACCCAGAGGTGGGGACATCTACTCTTAACGACGTAGCCTTTTACCTTAAGACCTTAAAAGCTCCAATTCAACGTGATGTTGACAGCCCAGATGTAATTGCCGGTGCTGAGATATTCAATTCAATTAATTGCGCCGGATGTCACACTCCTGTGATGCAGACTTCGGTGTCTGATATCGAGCAGCTTAATAACGTAGAATTCTATCCTTACACAGATTTGCTACTTCACGATATGGGAGCTGGACTTGATGATGGATATACTGAAGGTCATGCTATGACATACGAATGGCGTACTCCGCCACTTTGGGGATTAGGTTTGTCGAAGGATGCTCAGGGAGGTTCGTATTTCCTACTTCACGACGGTAGAGCTCGTAGTATTGATGAGGCGATTATGATGCACGGGGGAGAGTCTGAACAGTCTAAAACTGATTATGCAGGCCTGACTGATGAAGACAAGAAGCTATTGATTATATTCTTAGAATCACTATAACATGGAAAGAAAAGATTTTATACGAACGTGCTGTATATCAGCAGTTGGAATACCTTTAGCTGCATCGATGCTTCAAGGTTGTTCTAGCATACATTACGCTAAGGCTTCAAGTAAAAACGGAATACTTCAAGTCCGTAAAAGAGAATTTACAGCAGGTCTAACATCAGAGGATAAACAAAGGAAATTTATACTTCTAAATGTTGATTTCTCTGAATTTCCTATTTGCCTTTATAGAACGGGTAAAGATAAATATGCTGCATCACTTTTAGAATGCACCCACAATGGTTGTGAGTTAAACGTAGGAGGCGGAATTTATACGTGTCCATGTCATGGAGCTGAGTTCTCTGTTGAAGGAGAAGTGCTGGAGGGTCCAGCTGAGGAAAATTTAAGAACTTTTGAAGTTGAGGTTGATAATGAAAATATTTACATACAGATATCTTAGTATTGCGCTAGTATTGACGGCGTTTACATCACTCGCTCTAGCTCCAGCACTAGCATTTTCCCAAACTTCAAATGAATCCCCTTCGGATTCACTGAGTATGGATGCTTCGTATAACCGCCCAGTAAATGGTGGTAGTGGAGCAAGGGTTGCTATAGGTGGTTATTTAGAGGCTAATACTTTCTATAGTTCTGAGGATGGGTTATCAGAGGGATTGTCTTTTCAGGCTCGTCGACTAACGATGTTTATGTCAAGCAAGATCAGTAACAGGATTAAATTCATGTCTGAAATTGAATTTGAAGAGGGTGGTAGGGAGATAGTTATCGAATTTGCAGCGATGGATATTGAGTTGTCACCTGCTTTCAATCTAAGGGGAGGAATAGTAATGAACCCTATAGGCTCATTTAACCAAAACCACGATGGACCTAATTGGGAATTCATTGAAAGACCCGATATGGCTGTTAATATGCTGCCTGCGACATGGTCTAATGCTGGGTTTGGTATATATGGAAAAATGTATTCAGGCGATTTCATAATAGGGTATGAGGCATATCTGACGAATGGATTTAATAATAGTATTATTGATAATGAGGAGAGCAGAACCTTTCTTCCTGCTGCGAAAGAAGATCATGAAAGGTTTGAGGAGAGTTTTAATGGAAGGCCACTATTCACTGGAAAAATCGCCATTAAAAATCGTCAAATAGGTGAGCTTGGGTTTAGTTATATGGGTGGTGTTTACAACAAATACACAGACGACGGCGTCGATTTAGA
>CAWVZZ010000122.1:0-5667 GCA_963934745.1 uncultured Flavobacteriales bacterium
CCGACAACTCTTCTTCCCGAAGCTTCAATAACTTCTCTGCAAGCTCGAAGGGTGGCACCTGTGGTAAGTACATCGTCAATTAATACTATGGTTTTCTCACATTTACTTTCACCTAAATCGAAAACGTCTTTTAATACTTCAGCTCTTCCACTTCTGTTAGAGCCGGTCAGTGATGCACTGTGAATCTTTCTGATTAACAGCTTCTTGTCTACCTCCATATCCCAGACCTCACTCAAGCCCTCTGCTAATTTTTCAGCTTGATTATATCCACGTCGAAACTTTCGGCGGGGGTGTAATGGAATAGGAACTAATACACTCTTAGAATTAGGGGCGGGCCATCTCCTAGCTATCCAAATACCTAGCTGCAAAATGAGTTGGGGGTTGCCTGAGTACTTACATCTATGAATTATAGATCGAGATCCTGCATCGTTGAGTCTAAATCCAACTGCATAATATTTGATTCCGTTAAACCGCTCTGAAAACAATACTCTGGAAGCATCTATCTCTGGGAAAACACTCCACTGTAGCGAGCAGAAAACACAAATCCCATCAATATAATCGTTCGAGTAAATAGGTCTTGAGCAGCTTTTACACACTCGCGGCAAAAGTCCATTAATTAAAATATCTATGAATCGCATGTGCTAATTAATGAGGTATTAGTTCTGGATTGACGATAAATTCACTCGCGTAGGGTTTAGCTTCGTGGAGTGAAGTTTGGAAAGCTAGAATCTCATGAGGAGCGCGATGGAATGGATTGGGAGTTGCCCGCTGCTAGGGTTGAATGGGGCGGCCAGTTGCCGTCTTGTAAAACTGTGGTGAGAACCGGAGGGACTATGTGGACCGTGAGGCCATGGAGGGGTAGTGTTTATCCTAGGAAGGAGCCCATGCGAACATGGCCTAGCTATTACGGAAAACAGTTCGGATCGCTGGAATTTAATGCCACACATTACAGGATATATTCCGAGGAGAAGATGGCTAGCTGGGCGGACGAGATGCCCGAGGGTTTCGTTTTCTGTCCGAAGTTTCCGGCCATTATTTCACATTACCGAAGGTTCGCAAATTGCGAGGGACCTACTGATGATTTTATTAGGGGGCTAGTAGCGCTTGGGGATAACCTGGGGCCGGCATTTTTACAGCTACCTCCACATTACGCGCCTAAGCATAGCACTAATCTCATACCGTACTTAAAGGCTTGGCCGAGAGAGTTAAGAATGGCTATAGAATTCCGTCACCCAGAGTGGTTCAAGGGAGGAGATGAGGCGGAGAGGGTTTGGGCTTTATTATCAGAATTAGGGATAGGAGCCGTAATCAGCGACACTGCAGGCAGGAGAGACGCATTGCACATGAGATTTACCGCGCCATTTTTAATCGTGAGATTCGGGGGATACGATGGGCATGTATCCGATGAAATTCGCATCAGAAACTGGGCAAATAAAATCGCGAAACTTTCAGATAAAGGACTAGAGTCCTTTGACTTCTTAGTTCACACAACTGACAGCGTAAATACACCAGACACTTGTCAACTGTTCTCAGAAATTGTTAGAACGGTCTGCGATATAAACGTAAAAGCGCCTACTTATTTCCCGTGACACTTCTTATACTTCTTCCCCGAACCACATGGGCAGGGAGAGTTAGGTTGGACTTTCTTTTCTGAACGGATTGGAGCGACAGCCTGGGGCCTTTGCGGCGCCTGGGGACGACCTTGTGCGCCTGGAGAAATTACTCCGCCGCCCGAAGCTCTAGATGCAGCGTTCTGCTGGGCGATGTTTTGGACTCCGGCTTTAGAGGTCTTTCCTTGAGGAGTATTCTCCACACGATGAGCTCGTTGAACTGGCTGTTCACCTGTGTTTGTTGGGATGGTACACTTCATAAGGAATGACGCAACTTCAGCATTAACAACGCCTATCATTTGCTTGAAAAGCTCAAAGGACTCGAACTTATAAATAAGTAGCGGGTCTTTCTGCTCGTGACGAGCGTGTTGGACATTCGCGCGAAGATCATCCATGGATCTAAGATGCTCCTTCCAGTGTGAATCGATGACCGCTAACATTACTTGCTTTTCAAGAGCCCTCATGACACTCTTAGCTTCCGTTGCTACGCTTTCGTCAATGTCAGCTGTAACCTGTATCGTCTTAATGCCGTCAGAAAATGGAACTAAGATGTTCTTGAAGTCGTTAGAATCGTCGTCGTATACTTTCTTAATTACAGGATGGGCTCTACTAGTCAAATCTTCAATCTTAAGCCTGTAGTGAGAGTCCGCTTTCGAATACGTTTGATAAACTAGAACATCAGCTCCGACTCTTTGGAAATCTTCCGTGGAAATAGACACGTCCATGCCTAAGTTCGACAACATCGAAAGCTTGAATCCGTCGTAATCTTTATTCTCGTGAGTTGAATCTACACTCACCTCTACAAGTTCGAAGAACATATTCGCGATGTCTGTACTAATCCTATCTCCGTGCAGAGCATTCCTTCTACGCTTGTAGATCACCTCCCTCTGGGCATTCATCACATCGTCGTATTCGAGAAGTCTCTTCCTAACTCCAAAGTTGTTTTCCTCTACTTTGGTTTGGGCGCGTTCGATGGATTTAGAAATCATTTTATGTTGAATGACTTCGCCTTCCTGGTGACCCATTCTATCCATCATTTTCGCAACTCTATCCGAACCGAATAATCTCATTAGATCATCCTCTAGCGAAGCATAGAATTGAGAAGAACCAGGATCTCCTTGACGTCCCGCTCTTCCTCTTAGCTGTCTGTCAACTCGACGAGAGTCATGCCTTTCAGTTCCGACAATTGCAAGACCTCCCGATTCTTTCACCTCTTTACTCAATTTAATGTCTGTACCACGACCAGCCATGTTAGTAGCAATGGTAATCGTACCCGCTTGTCCCGCTCTAGTAACAATATCAGCCTCCTGCTGATGACGCTTAGCGTTCAGAACTTGATGGTCCAGCCCTCGCATATCTAACATTCTAGACAGAAGTTCAGACACTTCAACCGTTGTCGTTCCTACTAGGATAGGTCTTCCGGCTTTGCTTAGAATCTCCACCTCGTCTATAACTGCGTGGTATTTTTCGCGTTTAGTTTTATACACCAAATCATCCCTATCATCTCTAACAATAGGTCTGTTCGTAGGAATGACCTTTACGTCTAATTTGTATATGTCCCAAAACTCACCCGCCTCCGTTTCAGCCGTTCCAGTCATACCAGCTAGCTTGTGGTACATCCTGAAAAAGTTCTGTAGAGTTACTGTCGCGTATGTCTGGGTAGCCGCTTCAATTTTTACATTTTCCTTAGCTTCAATAGCTTGGTGTAATCCGTCACTATAACGTCTTCCATCCATGATACGGCCCGTCTGCTCATCGACAATCTTAACCTTGTTGTCCATGATAACGTACTCGTTATCTTTCTCGAATAACGTGTAGGCTTTAATGAGCTGATTCATAGAGTGAATCCTTGCCGACTTCACCCCGAAATCCTGCATTATGTCTTGCTTACGAGCAAGCTTATCCTCGTCCGAGCTTTCTGAATTGTCTACCGTAACTAACGAGGTCGCTAAATCTGGTAATGTGAAGAATCCATCGTCTTCCATTCCTGTTGTGAGAAAGGCAATCCCTTTTTCTGACAGTTCAATCTGATTTTGTTTCTCATCGATAACAAAGTAAAGCTCCGCATCAGCCTTAGGCATCTCTTTCTGGTTATCTGAAAGGTAGTAGCCCTCAACCTTTAAAAGAAGTTGACGCATCCCCTCATTACCGAGGAGCTTAATGAGGGGCTTAGATTTAGGTAGGCCTCTAAAGGCTCGGTACATTGCTAATCCAGCACTTTCCTTTTCATCCTTGCTGATGTCATCGGTTAGAAGTTTCTTCGCTTCGGTTAAAAATCCTTGGACTGTTTTTTGTTGAATTTGAATCAACTTCACAACCATGGGCTTTAACGACTCGAATTCCTGTTCGTCACCTTTAGGTGTGGGGCCACTAATAATTAATGGGGTTCTCGCTTCGTCAATAAGTACCGAATCGACCTCATCGACTATGGCATAATGATGTGGGCGTTGAACGAGCATGTCTGGCTTTTGGGCCATATTATCCCTCAAATAATCAAACCCAAACTCATTATTCGTACCGAAAGTAATATCGCATTTATACGCCTCGCGCCTAGCCTCGCTATTAGGCTGATGTCTATCAATACAGTCAACCGTAAGACCGTGGAACTCATAAATAGGCCCCATCCATTCCGAATCTCGACGAGCGAGATAATCGTTAACAGTCACGAGGTGAACCCCCTTACCTGTTAATGCATTTAAGAAAACTGGAAGCGTCGCCACCAGTGTTTTACCCTCACCTGTATGCATCTCTGCAACACTGCCCCTGTGCAATGCCACACCACCTACAAGTTGTACATCGTAGTGTACCATTTCCCACTTAACATCGGATCCAGCAGCTTTCCAAGTACTGGACCAGTAAGCCTTTTCACCAACTATTTTCACCATCTCACGCTCCGCAGCTATATCCTTATCGTAGTCGAGAGCCGTAACTTCAATGTCACCATCGGTAGCAAATCTTTTTGCCGTTTCCTTCACGAGTGCGAATGCCTCGGGCAGGATTTCTGCGAGCACTACTTCTAACTCTTCGTTAACATTAAGATCTAGTTGATCAATTTTATTGTAAACGGCTTCTTTAGCCTCGAGGTCTGATTCAGACATTGCTGCTGCCTCGGCTTTAAGGGAGTTAATCTCTGACTGAAGATCCGAAATGTGAGCGTTAATCCTAACTTTAAGCTCGGCAGTTTTACCGCGCAATTCGTCTGCAGTGAGAGTGAGAAGTAGCTCCTCTTCCTTTAAAATCTCATCGACTACTGGCTGGAGTTCCTTGAGGTCGCTCGAGGACTTGTCCCCTAGAAATAACTTTAAAAGGCCTTTTAACATGGTGCAAAAATACGTGTTAGTTCTTTGTAATCGTAGCAGTAGTTTTTTGAATACTTTTACAGGCCAAACGCTAAAATGAGGGGGTTATCAAGTGTGTCAGGTGCTGTGTTTCAGACGGTTAAGAAAGTAATACACTATGGGTGTTAAAAACTCATGGTAAATGGACCCCTAAAAGTGTTGTGCTTTTGAAAGTGTTTTCCTTTCTTTGAAACGTTGATTGAGGTCCCAAGTATTTTGCGACTTCTCAGCCGCCAAACAGATTCTTAAACCGCCTTAAAGTCAAATAGACATGCAACAACCGTCCTCTAAACTTAACGAACTCGAAAACGAGAAAAGCATTGCTAAAGAAGCTGTTGTAGGTAAACAAACCTCTATTGAAGAGGTGTTACCTGAAAATACAAAGGTGATGGAACCCATTTTAACGGATAATCCAGGACGTTTTGTTCTATTTCCAATTGAGCACGACGACATCTGGGCAGAGTATAAGAAACAAGAGGCTAGTATCTGGACAGCTGAGGAAATAGATTTGTCTTCGGACATGGTCGATTGGAATGAGAAGCTGAACGAAGACGAGCGTTACTTCATAAAAAATGTTCTCGCATTTTTCGCAGCTTCAGATGGCATCGTAAATGAAAACCTAGCGGAAAACTTTGTTACTGAAGTACAGTACACCGAAGCAAAATTCTTCTACGGTTTCCAAATCATGATGGAGAACATCCATTCTGAAACTTACTCAC
>CAWVZZ010000123.1:0-5642 GCA_963934745.1 uncultured Flavobacteriales bacterium
AGAAATAATTGCCGTCCCATGCTGATCGTCATGCATCACAGGGATGTCTAGCTCTTCCTTTAACCTTCGCTCAATCTCAAAAGCTTCAGGCGCCTTAATGTCCTCAAGATTTATCCCACCGAAAGTAGGAGCTATCGCTTTTACTGTTTGGATGAAAACCTCTATATCCTCAGTGTCAACCTCAATATCGAACACATCAATGTCTGCAAAGACTTTAAATAGTACGCCCTTACCCTCCATCACAGGCTTTCCAGCAGCCGCCCCTATGTTTCCAAGTCCTAGGACAGCCGTTCCATTACTAATTACAGCTACAAGATTACCCTTCGCTGTGTACTTATAAACGTCATCAGGGTTTGCTGCTATAGCAAGGCATGGCTCCGCAACACCTGGGCTATATGCAAGAGACAGGTCTCTTTGTGAACTATAAGGTTTTGTAGGGACTACTTCGATTTTTCCTTTCCGACCACGTGAGTGGTAATCGAGAGCGTCCTGTTTATTAGGTTGCTGCATGAGCGAGCTCCTTATCGGATTACAACAAATCGCCTTGTTGAAGTGGAATGACCATCAACTACAAGAGTAGAAAAGAAAATTCCAGCCATAAAATCTGAAGACTCAAGATGAATGGATCCATTCATTACAAGGTCCGTTGTTTCTGAAAGAATCTTTCCTGTAACGTCTCTAATAATGATGGTGCCTGTAGAACCCTGAGGAATAGAAAAGTCAATACTTCCTTTATCTACTAACGGATTAGGGTACACAGCAGAAATAGACATTTCAACTGGTGTCATCAACTCCACTGCTGCTGTTGCAGTTACGACATAAGTAATTGAGCCACAATTGCCACCGCTTAGGTCTCCTACCGGATGAAAACAATATTCAATAGTAGTGGTGCCTAGGACATCATTAGGGTAGAAATACGCAATGAAGGTGCTGTCAGTAGTTCCAGACGGAATATTAACTAATAGAGATGAATTAGTGGATGATGCATCAGTGCCGTAGTTATAACATAAAGGACCCCAACAAAATTTTTCATATGCTCCCGCAACAGGATTCTCTGGCAATGATTGAATGTAAGGGTAGTTGTATGGGGTTACTGTAGAAAGATAATTTCGAGAACACATTAGCTCTAACGACATAAATGTGTCATTAGAAACGTCCCAATGGTCAACAATCTCTCCAGTATCTAAGGTGTCGAGTGCTATAAATATTGTATCGTTAGGAATAGTCAGTATAAGCTGCGCATTTAGTCTTCCAAATGCTAGCATTAACAGCACAAATGTGAAAGTTTTGAGTTTGGTACAAATCATGTAAGCAAAGGTAAGTCATACTATATGAGAAGAATGACGTTTCTTTGCAACCTATCTCAATAAATAGAAAATGAAACATCTATATATTTTTACGCTTTTGGTTTTCTCTTTAAGCTTCAATGCTTCAGCCCAAACCATACCTTCTGTCCAATTAGAGAATCTCGCTGGAGAGAATATCAACACGGGTGATTTCGATAATGATGGGGCACCCATTATTATTTGTTTTTGGGCGACCTGGTGCAGCCCTTGTAAGCGTGAGTTGAATAACTACATGGATTTTTACGCTGACTGGCAGGATGAAACTGGAGTAAAATTAATTGCGATTAGCATTGATGATTCTAGATCTATCAGCCGAGTTGCACCTTATGTAATGAGTTCAGGGTGGGAGTACGAAGTACTTCTCGATACTGGTAAGGAATTCGCAAGAGCGATGCAGGTCATTAATGTGCCACACACATTCTTATTAGATGGTAACGGGAAAGTGGTTTGGTCTCACAATAACTACGCAGAGGGAGATGAGGAAGAACTTTACGAAGAGTTACTTAAGCTCGTAAAATGAAGCGATTGCTAATTGTACTAGGGCTTGCGGGATATTTATGTACTCCCGTTATCTCTCAGAATACAGAGCCCGGCGTTGTTACTGGAAACGTGTCTATGTTATGGCAATCATATCAGGCAGATGCATTGATAGGAGCTGTAGTCCCGCCTTCAAAAACTGGCTTTAATGCGTATTCTAATCTGAATTATACAATGGGGAATTTCTCTGCTGGTATTAGATATGAAGCTTATCTGAATAGTGTGTTAGGGTTTCCCGGAAGGTTTAAAGGAACTGGAATCGGATATCGTTATGCAAGATGGTCAGATCGAGAAAAAGGAGTGGATGTTACGGTCGGAAATTTCTATGAGCAGTTCGGATCGGGAACATTATTAAGAGCTTATGAAGAGAGAAACTTGGGTTTAGATAATGCCTTAGATGGGTTTCGAATAATCCTAAGGCCTATCGACCCTATTCAAATTAAAGTCGTATACGGGAAGCAGAGACTAGATTTTAACGATGGGCTGATTAATGGGGAGGGGATTATTAGAGGCGTAAACACGGAATTAGACTTGAACGGTCTGCTGCCTTTTCTCGCTGATTCAAAACTAAAGATAAAGCCCGACTTTTCTTTCGTGAGTAAATTTCAAGAGGGGGGGAATATTATTCAAGAGGACACATTAATTTTAACACTTCCCCAAAATGTAGGTGCATGGGAGTACGGATCTAAATTCCAGTACGGAATGTGGAGAGGTGGTATAGAATACTCAAAGAAAATTAACGATCCTTCTGCTGATAACGGATACATCTATAAAGAAGGCGAAGCTTTAATGTATTTCTTGTCGGGTAATGTAAAGAAGTTGAATTTCGTTTTTCAGAGAGCAACAACTGATAATATGAGCTTCCGTTCGGATAGGGACTTGTTATTGTTTGACGCTCCTATTAATAATATTCCTTCTATTACTAGAGCACACACATACAATCTAGCAGCGACACTATATCCATATGCAACCGTCATCAATGGAGAATCTAGTTTTAGAGGTGAGTTATACTATTCAATTGCAAGGGGTTCGAAGCTAGGTGGAAAGTACGGAACTAAGATGAGCCTAACCTTTGCTACTTCGTATAGCCTGGACACAACTAACTTGAGTGGTCTAGATGGAGCTATATATGGTTATGAGAGAAACAGCTGGGGTTTTGGAGATTCTTTAAATGTCCAAGACATAAGCTTCGACATAGAGCGTAAGTTCTCTAAGAACTTCAAAGCGAAGGCTATGTATATGAACCTTCAGTTTAATACCCTAGCCACTCCCGTCACAACAGACTTCAAGGGCATTGTGTTTGCCGACTTATTCGTGCTCGAGACGCAATTCAAAACAGCTAAACGTCAGAGTTTAAGAACTGAATTCCAGGTACTCCTAACAGAACAAGACAAAGGAGATTGGGCAACCGTGGTGGCAGAATATACTTGGAGCCCACATTGGTTCGTGAGTGTAATCGATCAGTACAACTTTGGAAACCCCGATGAAGCTAAGAGGGTACACTACTTATATGGCTCAGCTGGGTATATAAATGGTGCTCATCGGTTAAGTGTGGGATACGGAAAGAGGCGTGAGGGGATATTTTGTGTAGGTGGCGTATGTCGTACCGTGCCTGCATCCAATGGATTTGAGGTCGCATTTACATCTAGTTTTTAACTTTATTTTTACTCGTGCAACCTTTGTTACATTGAATTCGTCTCAATTTTGCCTATTTTTGCATAGCTTAACTATCTAATGTATTGAATTTGAAACCTTTAAATAAATAATAACATGAAGCACATTTACATGCTTTTCATAGCTTTAACTCTAGGGTTAACAGCTCAATCTCAACTTGCAGACGGAAGTATAGCCCCTGATTTTACAGCTACTGACATCAACGGTGTCGAGTGGAATCTTTACGAACTTCTCGATGCAGGTAACACTGTGATTCTCGACTTCTATGCAACTTGGTGTGGACCATGTTGGAACTACGCTCAAGATGGAACTCTAGAAGAGATTTACTCTACTTTCGGTCCTGACGGAACTGGCGACGTCTATGTTTTTGCATTAGAATCGGATGATTCTACTACTGCAGCTGATTTAGACGGTACCGGTGGTAATACTACTGGCGATTGGGTGTCATTGCTCAACATGCCTATTATCGATAATGCCGCTAGTATTTTCAATTCGTACGCTTGTACTTATTACCCTACTATATATACTGTGTGCCCAGACTACACTCTAGTAGAGTCTGGTCAAGCTAGTTTTGATGGTCACATGAATGCTGCTTTCGCTCCTTGTGGTAATACAATTAGTGGCGCTGCACCGATGTTGTCATACAACGGAGATAGTTCTTCTTGTGGTGGTGGTGATTGGTCTGCTTCTACTTTTGTTGAAAATCTAGGTTCTGAGACTATTACAGCTATGACTTTTGAAGTTTCTTTAAACGGAGCAGGTCAACCAGATGTTATGTGGACTGGCGCATTATCTAATGTTGGTAGCGAGACTATAGATTTAGGTAGCTACTCTACAGTTGGAACTTTAGACTACAAATTGGTTTCTGTGAACGGTGACAGTTGGGACGCTGAGGACATAGTAGATATCGTGGGTTCAGATGAAACTAACACTAACATCCAAGTACGTATTATGTTAGACAACTGGCCAGAAGAAACTGGTTGGGAGATTACGAATTCAACTGGAGGATTTGTAGCTGGTGAGCCAATAGGTGCTTACACTGGTGCGCAAAATCAAAATACTTATGTCACGACTGACGTTTCTCTAGACATTAACGAGTGCTATGTATTCACTATGTTTGACTTGTACGGGGATGGTCTTTACGCTTCACAGTGGGGTAATTATGTGGACGGATACGCGCACGTCGTTTCTATGGAAGGAACGGAAGCAGTTGATTGGGTTCTAGCGTACAGTGGTGCTTCAGGAGTTGAGTTTGCTGAACTAGTTGTCGGCATGGAGGCAACAACTTCTTCTGTTGGCATCTCAGAGAATGATCTTACTTCATCTGTAAACGTTTTCCCTAACCCATTCTCAGATAACACAAGCCTTACGTTCACTACTGTTAAAGCTGGAAACGCTTCTGTGGTTGTGTACAACTTAGTCGGTCAGAAGGTTATCGAAATAAACCTAGGAAACATAACGGCTGGAACACAGCGCGTTGAACTAGACTTCGCTTCTATGGAAGTTGGAATTTACCTAGTAAGCTTAACAGCTGGTGGAGAGACTTCTACTCTAAGAGTAACAAGCACGCACTAGGCTTTAAGTAAGACTAATAAAATAATTTTGAATCCGCGTCACGTACCTTGTGTGCCGACGCGGATTTTTTATTCAAATCAAATTGAGCGAGAACATGAAACAGCTTAGGTTATCATCCTTCCTACTCTTAATCTTATCGTTTCAAGCATGCGATATTATCGAGGATCCTGTAGTTCCTTTTTCTGAAGGATATAGGGATGATTTATACGGGGCTGCTCCCATCTTTGGAGTTCCTATAAGTGAAGGTAAAAATGTACTAATAGAAGACTTCACTGCTAATCAATGTGGGAACTGCCCTCCTGCAGCTGAAATCGCTGAAAGCTTAATGGAAGCTAATCCCGATAGAGTCTTTCCTATAGGAATTCATGTCGGATCCTTAGCCGTGCCAAGTGGAGAGTATGAAGCAGATTGGAGGTGTGAGGAGGGTGAGGAATTATACGCTCAGATAGGTTTCCTTGCATATCCCCTTGGAAGGATTAACCGATTCGGTGGCAATGCTAATTTCTTAGG
>CAWVZZ010000124.1:0-5536 GCA_963934745.1 uncultured Flavobacteriales bacterium
AATTTTGTAAGGGCTGCCAGACTAGCTGTCGAAGCAGGGTATGATGGTGTTGAGATAATGGGCTCAGAAGGCTATTTGATAAATGAGTTTATTGCTTCTGAGACTAATAAACGGACAGATCAGTGGGGTGGCGATTTTCATAACAGAATTAAATTCCCTTTAGAGATCGTTCGTAGAGTACGAGATGAAGTTGGTGCTAAATCAATTTTAATCTATAGATTAAGCATGCTTGATTTAGTTGCTGGAGGAAGTAGTTGGAGCGAAGTTGAAGAGCTAGCGATTGAAATAGAAAGGGCAGGGGCTGATGTTATTAATACGGGAATAGGATGGCATGAAGCTAGAATCCCTACCATTGCTACTATGGTACCGAGAGGTGGGTTCGCCTTCGTGACTAAAAAGCTTATGGGTGTAGTTAACATTCCATTAATCACCACCAACAGATTTAACACTCCAGAAGTCTGTGAGCAAGCTTTAATTGATGGTTGTGCTGATATGATCTCTATGGCAAGGCCGTTTCTTGCTGATCCTTTTTTGATGCTAAAAGCAAAAGAAAACAAAGCCAGTTCTATAAACACCTGTATCGGATGTAACCAAGCGTGTTTAGATCACGTTTTTAAAAGAAAAGTAGCATCTTGTCTAGTGAATCCAAGAGCCTGCGAAGAGGGTGATTGGTCAGATATTAACACGATTATTCGTTCTAAGTCTATTAGAGTAGCAGTTGTAGGGGGTGGCCCTGCAGGAATGAGTTGTGCTGCAGAGTTAGCTCAATTAGGCTTTTCAGTGGTTCTGTTTGAAAAGAATGACACACTTGGTGGGCAGTTTAACGTAGCTAAAAAGATTCCCGGTAAAAGTGAATTCGAACAGACGATTAGATATTTCACCAACCGTCTTAATCATCTGGGTGTTGAAGTGAAACTAGGAGTGTCAGCCTCAACCCAAATGTTAGAAGGGGAGAATTTCAGGCATGTTGTGATAGCATCCGGGGTTAAGCCTAGAGAGTGGAAAACACCGGGTTCTGATAGGCCTGAAGTAGTTTCTTATCTTCAGGTATTAAAATCAGAGGTTGACGTTGGAGATAACGTGGCGATAATTGGAGCTGGAGGTATAGGCTTTGATGTCGCTGATTATCTATCACATGATTCTGATAAGGAAGGTTTCATGAAGTCTTGGGGAGTTGACGAAGCTTTAGAGAACCGTGGAGGTTTATTAAAACCTGAGAGAGTCTTTTCAAAAAGAACCATTCATCTTCTTCAGAGAAGTCCATCAAAACCAGGTTCTAAATTAGGTAAAACTACTGGTTGGATACACAGGCTTACCCTGAAGACACGTGGTGTATCAGCATGGTCAGGTATTGTGTATGATAAATTAGATGATGAAGGTCTACATGTAAATCATCCTGAGAAAGGTGATGTGATACTTAAGGTCGACACAGTAGTGGTATGTGCCGGACAAGTTCCATACTCGCCGCTAGAACTTAGTTTAACGTCTAAGGGAATAGATGTACACTTGATAGGCGGTGCAAAGAGTTCTAAAGGCCTAGATGCCCAAATCGCAATCAGAGATGGTTTGGAATTAGCAACTAAGCTTGGAAATCGAATTAAACGTTAAGTTTCTAAGTTCTTCAACGTCTTTGTTACGTATGGGGTCACCGAATTTCACTGTAACGGGTTTTCTCGGCCATCTTAATCGCCATGCTCCTACAGGTAGGATTTCGAAGACACCATCAATGTACATAGGTACTACAGAAGCTCCTGATTGCGTAGCTAAATGAAACCCACCTTTTTTAAAGCTAGTTAACTTCCCATCTTTACTTCTAGAGCCTTCCGGGAAAACCAGTACAGACATTCCATTCTCAACGGTTTTGACTAAGGTAGTGATTGCCCTTTTTGCAGAATTAATATTGCCTTGCTTAACGAAAACGGTTCCAACCCTTTCGTTAGCACTTCCTAGAAAAGGCACTCGTCTTAAACTTGCCTTAGCAAGAAACACAATAGGAGTAGGGGTTGCTACAAATGCAGCCGTAATATCTATGTAGCTAACGTGATTAGACATGAGTACTGCACCCTGACCAGAATCAAATAGTGCCTGTGCTTTTGGAGAAATTATCACTTTGAAATCGGCGCAAAAAATCCATTTCATCATGAACTGTGACCATATGCGCTTAGCTAAAGTTAACAATACCCAGTTAGCACTCTTTGATGAAATCATAAGGATAATAAGAGCGACCCAACAACAAAGGGCTGAATAGGCTATAGCTATAATTGATCGTATCATTTAAAGATGAATCAACTTATTTATCTCTTCTTCAGTGACTTCTCTAACCTCTCCACCTTTGAGGCCTCTTAGTTTAAATGGACCTATCGCTTCGCGAATTAATCTCAAAGTCGGAAAGCCTGAGGCGGCTGTCATTCTTCGGACCTGTCTGTTTTTACCCTCTACCAGAGTTAAGGAGATCCATTTATCGGGGACGCTTAACCTAACTCTAATGGGAGGTGTTCTGTCTGGGTACTGTGGTTGAGGGTCCAACAATGTTGCTTTGCAGGGTCTGGTGATAAAATCGCGACCCTTTATTCTTAGAGTCATGGGGCTCTGAAGCTTCCTTATGTCGCCCATTGTAGGATCTCCTTCAACTTGTGCATGATATGTTCGAGGGTGTCCGTTTTCAGGAGATAGAAGTTCAGAATTCAATCTTTTATCATTGGTGAGTAGGAGTAGACCTTCACTATCAGTGTCTAATCTGCCTACGGAGTACACATCTGTGGGCCAATCGAAGTTAATGTCTGCTAGTGATTGATGTCCACCTTCACGAGTAAACTGACTAAGCATGCCGAATGGTTTGTGCAATAAATAGTACTTCTTCATAACGCAAAATTAATCTATCCGTCTTACTGCAAAGACATTCAATTTGCGAGTTCTAACATCATTTATGTTAGTTTTGCATCACGGTTGACTTCATCGCCTCATTTATGGGGAGGAAAGTCCGGACAGCTCAGAGTACCGTACTCCTCGAAAGGGAGGCTTATCAAACGTGATAAGACAGAAAGTGCTAAAGAGATTTATACCGCCGATGGCCTTTAGCTTACGTTAGAGGAACAGGTAAGGGTGAAAAGGTGAGGTAAGAGCTCACCAGTAATGGAGTGATCCATTAGCTTAGGTAAACCTTGCGGGCTGCAAGACCATGTAAACTAGTGCTTGAGGGCTACTCGCCCGAATTAGAGGGTAGGTCGCACTAGATCAATGATGAAGCTCTAAAAAGGTGACTTTATAGGGAACAGAATCCGGCTTACACCGTAATTATGAGGGGGATCAATGAGAATTGGTTCCCCTCTCCATTTATTAGTATTTACTGAGAGAGTTTTATCCTAAAAATGGATAGTGATAATCCTCGACAGGGACTAACGTTTCCTTAACGGTACGTGGGCTAACCCATCTCAATAGATTAAGTGCTGACCCCGCCTTGTCATTAGTTCCAGAACCTCTCGCTCCACCGAATGGTTGCTGACCTACAACGGCACCAGTAGGCTTGTCGTTGAGGTAGAAGTTACCAGCGGCGTTTTCTAATGCGTCCTTGGCAAAGTTCAAGGCATATCTGTCTTGAGCAAAGACTGCTCCAGTTAGAGCGTACTCACTTGTCGAGTCAACAAGCTCAAGAGTCTCCTCCCATTTATCTGCTTCGAATACATAAATAGTCAATACAGGCCCGAAGATCTCTTCAACCATAGTCCTGAACATTGGGTTAGTTGTAACGATAACAGTCGGTTCTATAAAGTATCCCACAGAGTCATCGCAATTACCTCCCGATATGATCTCACAATCGTCTTCACCTTTTGCCCAATCGATGTAAGACTTAATCTTATCGAATGATCTTTTATCAATAACGGCATTAATGAAGTTGCCGAAATCTTCTGGCGAACCCATTTTCAAAGTTGCAAGATCAGCTACTAATTTCTCCTTAACATCTGGCCATATATCATCAGAGATATAAGCGCGACTTGCTGCTGAACACTTTTGGCCTTGATACTCGAAAGAACCTCTCAGAAGACCCGTAGAAACAGCTGCTCTATTAGCACTGCTGTGAGCGACTATGAAATCCTTACCACCAGTCTCTCCAACGATGCGAGGGTAAGTCTTATAGGTGCTTAAATTGTCACCGATAGTCTTCCATAGATGACGGAACACTGCGGTAGAGCCAGTGAAGTGTAGACCTGCAAAATCTGGATGCTTGAACACGACATCACCAGCAACAGGCCCATCAACTGTGATCATATTTATCACACCATCCGGCACACCCGCTTCGCGGAATATCTCCATTAAAACCTGTGCGCTATATACCTGTGTGTCCGAGGGCTTCCAAATGACTACGTTACCCATCATAGCCATACAAGCCGGAAGGTTTGCGGCAATGGCAGTAAAATTAAATGGAGTAACGGCAAAGACAAATCCCTCTAAG
Organism: uncultured Flavobacteriales bacterium; assembly: GCA_963934745.1. Classification (GTDB taxonomy): domain Bacteria; phylum Bacteroidota; class Bacteroidia; order Flavobacteriales_D; family Sanyastnellaceae; genus UBA974. The sequence continues at coordinate 4,451 of CAWVZZ010000124.1, forward strand.
GGTCTGTACTCCGTTCTATTCCAAAACCCATCGCTACTCTCTGGCTGCATGGTTTGGATTTCCTGAGCGAAATAAGCATTAAATCTTAGGAAATCTGCGAGCTCACAAGAAGCATCAATTTCAGCTTGGAAGCAGTTCTTTGACTGAGCTAGCATTGTAGCCGCGTTGAGCTTAGCTCTATATGGCCCCGCTACTAAATCTGCCGCCTTTAAGAAAATCGTTGCTCTTTCTACGAATGATACCTTAGACCAAACCTTCCTAGCATCTAAAGCCGCCTCGATTGCTGCCTCTACATGTGACGCATCACCGTAATTAAAATGTCCCAGAACCTTCGCATGGTCATGCGGTGGTGTCATTGTGCGCTTATCTCCGGTTGTCACAAGGTCTGCCCCGATATACATAGGCACATCAATCGGAGATTGATTATACATCGTATTGTACATCTTCTGAAGCTCTTCTCGTTCAGAAGAGCCCGGAGCATATGATAGAACCGGTTCGTTGACCGGAAAAGGAACTTGAAATGAACCGTTTGCCATAATTGAAAATATTTGAACGCAAAACTACCTACTGAGCACTTAGCTACCTCAAGGTTTACTACTTTTAGGCAGAATAAATAATACTTATATGAGAAACCTAGTCCTTTTAATACAGTTAACTCTTCTGATAATAATGGTTGTGGCCTCTAACAAGGTCATTTCGCAAACATATATTAATGAGTTAATGGCAAGTAATCAGCTTGCTTTATTCGATGATTTTTTCGAATCAGATGACTGGATTGAGATTTATCATGAAGGAGGGGTGTTAAATCTCGCCGGATATTATTTAAGTGATAGTGAGGACAACTTGACTAAGTGGCAATTCCCCTATACAAATGCAGGAGTTACCACTATTACGCCTGGAGGATATATGATTGTTTGGCTTGATAACGACACCGAACAAGGTGAAGATCATGCTAGTTTTAAACTCAGTCCAGATGGTGAAGGTGTGTATTTAACAGCCCCAGATGGCAGCACGATTATAGATTCCATAGTATTCCCCATGCAACAAACCGATGTCAGCTATGGCCGAGAGTGTGATGCGTGTGAT
>CAWVZZ010000125.1:0-5455 GCA_963934745.1 uncultured Flavobacteriales bacterium
TAGCTGCTGAGGTTAAGTAGAAACTTGTGAATATTCGTGGGGGTGTGGTTCGTTGGATTAAGTCTATCAAGACTAAATTGCATACATATACCCAAGTATTTACCTCAGTATTTCAAGCAAAATGAATAATCGCAAAGAATTTATCAAGTACGCTGTTCAAGATCGTGGACTCAGTAGTCACACGGTGGGAGATTTTATTTCTTCAGCTTACGGCCCAGAGAATATGACACGTACAGTTATTGAAGAGCGTTCTATGCCTTTTAGAGAGGTGGACGTTTTCTCTAGATTGATGGCCGATAGAATCATTTTTATGGGTACTGGAGTTGATGATTACATAGCTAACATCATTCAAGCACAGCTTTTATTCCTCGAGTCTACAGACCACACAAAGGATATTCAGATTTACATAAATTCTCCAGGAGGAAGTGTTTATGCTGGCCTAGGTATCTATGATACGATGCAGTACATCAGACCTGAGATTGCTACAATCTGTACAGGGATGGCGGCGTCTATGGGGGCGGTATTGCTTTGTGGAGGAGCTAAGGGAAAGAGAACCGCTCTTAAGCACAGTAGAATTATGATACACCAACCATTAGGAGGTGCTAGAGGCCAAGCCTCAGACATAGAGATTACTGCTAAGGAGATTCAGAAACTCAAGAAGGAGCTTTACGAAATTATATCACACCACTCTGGAAAGACCTATAAAGAGGTATGGAGTGATAGTGATAGAGATTACTGGATGACTTCTCAGGAAGCGAAGGAGTACGGTATGATAGATGAAGTTCTAGCTAGAGAATCTAACAAGTAGCGTTTAAGAGAGATTTAAAGAAAGGTACAGATGCCCAAAAAGAAAACAGATTCATGTTCCTTCTGCGGAAAAGCAAAAGACGACGTAGAAATCCTCATTGCAGGGATGTCTGGTCACATCTGTGAAGCATGTGTAGAGCAAGCAGGAAATATTGTCGAGGAAGAAGGAGGAGCGAATGAAAGTTCACCCTCGGAACTAGAATTAGAGCTGAAAAAACCTTCCGAGATAAAGGACCACATAGATGCCTATGTCATAGGGCAGGAATCCGCAAAGCGCACGCTTTCTGTAGCAGTGTACAACCACTACAAGCGTCTATTGAACCCACAAAAACCTGGCGACGATGTCGAGTTAGATAAATCTAACGTGATTCTAGTTGGAGAAACAGGTTCTGGCAAAACACTTCTTGCAAAGACCATAGCTAAGATGTTAGATGTACCGTTCTGCATAGCAGATGCCACAGTTCTAACTGAGGCTGGATATGTGGGTGAAGATGTAGAAAGCGTTCTCTCCCGTCTATTGCAGACAGCTGACTTCGACGTAGAGGCTACAGAAAGAGGTATCGTTTTTATCGATGAAATAGATAAGATCGCACGGAAAAGTGATAACGCATCTATTACTCGAGATGTAAGTGGAGAAGGCGTACAACAGGCATTACTAAAACTCCTTGAAGGAACAGATGTAAACGTTCCGCCACAAGGAGGAAGAAAGCATCCAGAACAGAAACTCATTAAGATAAACACTGAGAATATATTATTTATTTGTGGTGGCGCTTTTTCTGGAATAGAGAAACTCATCGAGCGCAGGATGAAGAAATCAACGATAGGTTACAATTCTGGTGGCCTGAGTCATACAGATGACGACATCCTATCACATATAAGCCCTGCCGACTTAAGAAGCTACGGACTTATCCCAGAATTAGTAGGTCGTTTTCCAGTTCTTACATACTTAAGCCCCCTAAGCAAAGACACACTTAGAAGGATCTTAACAGAACCGAAAAACGCTATTATCAAGCAATACGTAAAGCTCTTCGAGATAGATGGTATTGAGCTAAAGTTCAAATCAGACGCACTTGATTGGGTGGTGGAGAAAGCTATTGATTTCAAGTTAGGCGCACGTGGTTTAAGAAGCATACTTGAGTCTGTACTAACCGACGCGATGTTCGAGTTACCCGGTACAGGAACTAAAGAATTGATAATCGACAAGAAGTATTGTGAAGGCATAGACGATGGCGAGAAGAAGAAAAATAAGAAAGGACTGAAGGTGGCTTAATAATATTTTTAGACAACGAAAACTACGAAAAAGTGGCGGGCAAGGTTACACCTTTAATGCAGCAATACAACCGGATTAAAGTAAAACATCCGGATACAATTTTGCTGTTTAGGGTAGGTGACTTTTACGAAACTTTCGGAGAAGATGCTGTTGTGGCGGCGAAGGTTCTAGGTATTATTCTCGCAAAAAGAGGTAATGGTAGCGCTTCAGAAATTGAGCTGGCTGGCTTCCCATACCATTCGTTAGACACATACCTACCGAAGCTTGTTCGAGCTGGACTTAAGGTCGCTGTTTGCGATCAATTAGAAGACCCCAAGCAAGCAAAGGGATTAGTTAAAAGGGGAGTTACTGAGCTTGTCACGCCTGGTGTGGTGATGCACGATCAAGTTCTCGAAACTAAAGAAAACCACTATTTAGCCGCTCTCCACTGGACGCCTAAAGGTTGTGGAGTAGCTTTTATGGACATCTCCACAGGGGAGTTTTTAGCAGCGGAGGGGGATGCTGAGTGGATAGACAGGCTTCTGAGAAGCCTTAGTCCTAAGGAATGGGTGTGCCAAAAACAACACGAAACCGACCTCATGTCGCTTTTCGGGGATGACATACCTAGATCGAAGCTCGATGACTGGGTTTTTACTGAGGACTTCGCAAAGGAAAAACTTCACGGGCAATTTGGGACGAAGTCGTTGAAAGGGTTTGGGCTACATGATGCTCCAAATGCTACAATAGCAGCAGGTGTGATCCTTCAATACCTTGAATTTACTCATCACACTAAATTAGGGCATCTGCAAGGTGTGAAAAGATTGAGGAAGGGTGACGGGATGTGGCTAGACCGGTTTACAGTTAGAAATTTAGAGATAGTATACCCTAGCCACCCAGATGGAACTTCCCTAGCTGAGTGCCTCGATAGAACATCCACTCCTATGGGAGGAAGGATGTTAAGACGTCATCTAGTGATGCCTTTGACTGACAGAGCAGCAATTGAAACTAGGCATGCAGCCGTGGCAGCTCTTGTGTCAGACACCCCTCTAAGAGCGGAGATAAAAGAAATATTATGCTCAGTAGGCGATCTTGAAAGACTTGCTTCGAAGGCTAGTTCTGCGAGAATTAACCCACGCGAATTAGTTCAATTAAAACGCGGCTTAGTCGCAGTAATTAATGTCGCAGACGCTGCAGCGGGTGAAGAAGCCCTACTCCCCACTTTAGAAAGACTATCCCCTTGCGATACACTACTAGCGAGATTGGAATCCGAGTTAGAGGACGATGCACCTGTACAAGTGGGCAAGGGAGCCGTCATTAAACCGGGTGTGGATGATGAGTTAGATGAGGTGCGGAGCTTAGCGTTTGAGAGTAATAAGGCCCTAGATGCGATTCGCGATAGAGAAGCAGAAAAAACGGGTATCACATCTTTAAAAATATCCTTCAATAATGTTTTCGGGTATTATCTCGAGGTGAGACATGTGCATAAGGACAAGGTTCCAGAGGAGTGGATTCGAAAGCAGACATTGACGCAAGCCGAGCGGTATATCACAGAAGAATTGAAGGAATTGGAGACGAAGATTCTCGATGCGAAGGATAAAGCCTTAGCACTAGAACTACGGCACTACGAATATCTCGTAGCAGAAACCGTGAAAAACACTGCAGAGCTCCTAGGCAATTCTCGAGCTATGGGAGAAATTGATGTTCTAGTCAGCAATGCTGAAATAGCTGAAGAGTACGGATATGTTCGTCCAAGAATGAAGGACGAGCACGGCATTAGGATATCCGATGGAAGACATCCCGTCATAGAACGAAAGCTACCTATAGGCGAATCCTACGTTGCTAATGATGTCACATTAGACCCTAAACTAGCCCAGATCCTCATGGTCACCGGCCCTAATATGTCCGGTAAAAGTGCTCTCCTCCGACAGACGGCATTGATTTGTCTCCTAGCCCAAAGCGGTGGATTCGTACCAGCTAAATCGGCAGAACTTGGCATCTTAGATAGAATCTTCACAAGGGTAGGCGCGTCAGATAACATCTCGAGCGGAGAGTCCACTTTCATGGTGGAGATGAACGAAACAGCATCCATCCTCAATAATCTCACTGAGCGCTCACTAGTCCTCCTCGATGAAATCGGCCGGGGCACTTCAACTTACGATGGAGTGAGCATAGCTTGGGCTATAGCTGAACATCTACACGGATTAAAAAAAGCCAGACCCCTCACTCTTTTCGCCACTCACTACCACGAGCTTAACGCTATGCAGGGGTTATTTAAGCGAGTTCGCAACTTCAATGTCAGCGTAAAAGAGGTCGGTGGGAAAATCGTTTTCCTTCGTAAACTCGTTCCCGGCGGTTCGAATCACAGCTTCGGAATACACGTAGCAAAACTTGCCGGCATGCCGCGATCTTTAGTAAGGCGAGCAGAGGAAGTTCTAGTAAAGCTAGAATCAACCCGCGAATCTGCTAACAGCGGCTCACGCAAGAACCACACCCCCACTGACGGCCCTATCGTAGATAAAGTCAACCTCCCATCTTCCATTGAAGAAGGCGTGCAGATGAGTTTCTTCAAACTCGACGACCCAGCACTTGAAGGTGTGAGAGATAAACTACTCGACATTGACATTGACAACCTAACACCTCTCGAAGCACTTCTAAAGCTTCACGAGATTAGAAAAGCCGTCGGCGGTAAGTAAACTAGTAGCTGCCGAGCAATAGGTCGAGGTCGGTGAAGGGGAGGCCTTTTTCGTCGGCTATGCCGGGATGAGTTAGGGTGCCTTTGAACATGTAAACGCCAGTGCGGATCATATTAGAGCCGCGGATTGCTGACTCCACACCACCGTCTTGGGCTATGCTGAGTAAGAAGGGAGCGAGGATATTGCTGAGAGCTTGGCTAGCTGTGGAGCTAACGTTTGCCGCGAGGTTAGGGACACAGTAATGTATAACTCCTAGCTCTGTGAAGGTGGGGGATTCGTGGCTCGTTATTCGCGAGGTTTCGAAACATCCTCCCCTATCAATGCAGACATCGATTATAACACTTTTATCTCGCATGGAGCTTACCATAGCTTCGCTGACAACCATAGGGGAGCGCTGGCTGTCGCCTCGTAATGCACCTATAGCGACATCGGCAGTTCGTAATGCTTCATCTAATACTGATGGCTGTATGGTGGACGTCCAAACCCTTTGGCCTAAACTCTGCTGAATCCTTACAAGCCTATGCTGTCGATTATCGAAAATCTTCACATGAGCACCAAGCCCTATCGCAGCTCTCGCCGCGAATTCTCCGACGGTACCAGCTCCGATTATCACCACCGTGCTGGGCCTCACGCCACTAATCCCACCCAGCATGGTAGAACGTCCCTCAGGACCTGCCATAAGTTCACCCGCAATAAGGATGGAAGT
>CAWVZZ010000126.1:0-5415 GCA_963934745.1 uncultured Flavobacteriales bacterium
TGTATTTAAATACAAAATCGGTGGAGCAGAGAGGCGGGAAGTCGAAACATTTTGAAAGGGATTTCTTTTTCACAAATACTGTGGAACTCATGTATGACACATCTCCTGCATCTAATGTTAATGAGCTTACGTATCGCTTACAAAACGGAATTCAATTTACCTTTTAGTTGAATCACTCCAGTCATGAATTTACTCATTTAACATAAGATCAATTATTCTTATGAGTATTTTATTAAACTCTTCTTCTCCAACATCTTTATAGAATCCCGTTTCAATTTTGATGTACGAACTTCCTTTGCTGTTTTTTCTGGAAATTGAATCCAAACCATCTAAATTAAATTCATTATTTAAAGTATCCAATATAGATTTAGCCTTCGATTTGACCTCGATTTTCATCCCTCCTTTTTTGCTAGGGTTCTTTGAATAGAACAACTTTTTTGCTCCATGTTTTCTTGAGTCGTCATTAAATGAACTCTCTGTTTTTGCCAAAGTAACTCTATATCTATCTTGTTCTGTCGCAATATTTTCAGCCCCCTACCACCAAACAATAAAAAAGGTGGAATAGACACCGCCATCTTTCATCCAACAAAGCGGAGCTTGCTGTCCTTCAACACTTGCGACAATAGATTCTTCTACACCCTTAAAGTTCGCCCAAACCTCATTCCCCGACGGGTCCATTCCCCACTCGACTTTTGAAGGTACATGATATGATTTTTCTGAATTATCTAGGTTTGAAAGAGTCTCTAGGCTTACGTAATATCCTTTAATCGCCTTTTCATAAACAGGGGTGAAACTAGCTTTGTATTCATATGGAATGAATAACGAAACGAGTAGGCATATAGCTTGAGTAGCTTCTTCAATCACCATATTATTCAGCCGGTCTTTCGCACATGGATGGTACAATAAAGGAAGTTGCTTGCTTTTTAACTTCTCCAACTTTTCGTTTAATGAATCATTCCTGTTGGGACCTATCCAGTTTTTTAAAGGTTCCTCAGAAATGGTGGGGTCATATAAATAAAACTTATACGCGAGCTCCACGTGTGTTGCCTGATTTGAACTAACCTCTTCAATAATGAAATCAATTTCCCCTATAGTTTTTTTATCTTCAATCAGCTGAATGTTTTCATACAGAACTCTGTAGTTGGAAGATTCGGCAATTATTTTGGAGAAGATTTTCTCAGCTAAATGCCCTAATCTTAAGTTGGACGGCAATTGAAATTCTAAGTGCTGATTTACTCCCTTCCCTAAATCTAATTTGGATAAATCAAAAGTCGGTAGTCCAGTAATCGAAGAATCGAGAATACTCGCGTTTAATATTGATTCTATCCTGGACTTAGTTCTCATTTCGTGGGTTCCAATACTTTTACGCTCACTCTTACTCACCATCTACTATAGCATCAAGTTGGAGCTGTAGATCTAGGATTTGGTCTTGAAGAACAGATATAATACCGATAAGATCCATACCTTCTATTGTTAATGAACCCGTAACCTCGAAATCGCCATTCACTAAAGCGGAGCCGGTAGAGACTTCGAATGTGTTCGCCCTCGCGTCGACTCCAGTGCCTGTTCCCACCACGAATAATGTACCCGCTTGTCCTTCGACATTGTACTGCCCCACCACTGTTGAGTTATCCTGGTCCGCAACGAGGTTGTAACCTATTGCTGAAGAGGCTGTACCAGAAGCTATGGTGCTTCTACCACTCGCGTGGCTGTAAGATGCCGCAGCTTCTGTTTGGTACCCCTCGGCATGAGAAGCGAATCCGCCGGCTATGGTCTGGAAGCCTTCGGAGTGTGCAGCGTCAGCAAGAGCTGAAGTTCCTTCGCCTTCGGCGTGAGCACATGTGGAGTTAGCGATGGTGTTTCTGTTCTCGGCGTGAGAGTAGAGTCCACTAGCTACTGTTGCCCAGCCTTCAGAGTGGGAGGCTGTATTCGATGCTTGAGTTTGATATCCCTCGGCGTGGGTGTAGTTAGCCGAAGTTGCGGTTAAATACCCTTCAGCATGGGCTGCGGTGCCGCTGGCTATGGTGAGCATGCCTTCTGAGTGTGAAGCCGTTGAAACTGCCGATGTTGATTCTCCTGTTGCGCTAGAACAAACCCCAGTCGCAGTACAATTCTGGTTAGTCGCCTGGCTATAATTTCCAGATGCTATGCAATTCTTTCCACTAGCTTGAGAGTCTGCTCCTGTAGCAGCCGAGCTATCGCCTTGACTCATAGGTCCCGTAACTACAAGTTCTCCTGCCACTAATCCTGCAGCATTAGGCTCTCCTTCTAGAGTGATATCGGAAAATACGCTGAGGTTTAATGCTAGTCGTACTGAGTCGAGAGTACTTACACCTGTTCCGCCATTTTCTACGGGTATTACCCCCTCGGCTATGAATGCAGAACCGTAAAGAGGAAGGAATGCTACGAGATCGGATGAACCTATAGCACCATTCCCATCGAAATCTGGGTTGAAGGGGAGGAGTTCGTTTACTGACTGAGCTAATAAAGAACTCGACAGAATAACTGAAAGACAAGTTATTGTCACGACTAAAAGGCTGCGAAGGGAATTTTTCATGGCATGATTTATTGTAAAAGGCTAATTTACAGTAAAATCTTAACCTACGATATTAATGATGCGTCCGTGAACTACGATTACTTTACGGATCTCGCGGTCGCCCATTTGGGTAGTTGTACGCTCATCGTTACGGGCTATGGCCTCTACTTCTTCTGCTGAGGTTGTAACGGGTAGAGTGAGCTTGAAGCGGACTTTCCCGTTGAATGAAACGGGGTAGGTCGTTTCGTCAGCGACAAGGAATTTAGGGTCCGCTAGAGGCCAGACGGCGTCTATGACGAGCCCAAAGCCTCCCACTTCAGCCCAAAGATCTTCTGCAAGGTGGGGCGCGTAGGGACTGAGGAGGGTGAGTAGTGGACGTAAGGCAGAGTGTGACGTAGAGCCGTCGAGGGAGCTGAGTTCGTTCACCGCTATCATCATCGCGCTAACGACGGTGTTAAAGGCATGACGGTCTATATCTCCGGTGACTTTTTCTATCGCTTTGTGAACAATGCGTAGTTCCTCATCGGTAGAATCGATGTCGGATGATGCGCCGACAAGCCGAGTTACCTTCCTTAAAAAGTTATGTACTCCTGAAATTCCTTGTGTATCCCATGGCTTAGATTGAGTGAGTGGACCTAGGAACATCTCATAGCATCTAAGGGTGTCTGCTCCGTACTTCTCTACGAGCTCGTCCGGAGTTTGGACATTGTACTTAGACTTAGACATTTTCTCTACTTCGTGGCCACACATATAGCTTCCGTCATCGCTCAAAATGAACTCAGCGTTAGCGTATTCTTCCCTCCAATCTTTGAACCCTTCGAGGTCTAGCTTGTCATTTTCCACGAGGTTGATGTCCACGTGTAATCTCTGGGTTTTAAACTCCTTCCTCTTATCGTAACTGACGAATTGTGAGGTGCCTTGAACCCTGTAAACAAAGTTTGAACGCCCTAGTATCATCCCCTGGTTTACCATGGTTTTGAAAGGTTCTTCGAAGGAAATTTGGTCTATATCGAATAAGAATTTGGTCCAAAATCTAGAATACAACAGATGCCCCGTAGTATGCTCGGCTCCTCCTATGTACAGATCGACTTGTCCCCAATAATCCGACTTCTCGCGTGCGCAGAAAGCACTCTCGTTATGCGGGTCCATATACCTTAGGAAGTACCAAGACGACCCAGCCCAACCCGGCATTGTGTTCGTCTCCATAGCTTCACCGCGGAACACCGGCCAGTCCTCCTTAGACGCCCTCGCAAGTGGAGGCTCACCATCTTTCGTAGGCAAGTATGCATCCACGACAGGCAAAGTCACCACCTCATCAGTAATCCTCACAGGCAGTCCACCCTCATAACAAATAGGAAATGGCTCTCCCCAGTATCGTTGGCGTGAAAACACGGCATCTCTAAGCCTGTAATTCACCTTCCTCTCCCCATAACCAGTCTTCTCGAGCATATCTAGCGCCGCCTTCACGGCCTCCTTCTTCTTTAACCCATCCAATTCTCCCGAATTCTTCAGTGCCGCCGTATCGCTAGAACACACCTCAGCATCGGTATCGACACCTTCGAAAATCGCTGGGATCTCGATAGAAAAATGCTTCGCAAATTTCCAATCTCTCTCGTCCCCAGCTGGCACAGCCATTATAGCTCCAGTCCCGTAACCAGCAAGCACGTACTCCGCGATAAACACCGGCACCTCTTCACCAGTCAGTGGATGAATCACATGCCCACCTAGTGCTACCCCTGTAACTTCTTTCTCTCCCTGTCTCTCCCTCTCTGATTTACGGCTAGCATTCAGTACGTACTCATCTACGGCTATCTGGTTTTCTCCAGTCGTCAAACTCCCCACTAATTCATGTTCTGGGGCTAGCACCATAAAGCTCACTCCGTACAGCGTGTCTGGCCTCGTCGTAAACACCTCAATAATATCTCCGGCATTTCCGGCCGCACTCCCCGAACCCGAACCCGACGTCATCACACGTGCCTTAAACCTCACAATAGCACCTTCGGACCTACCCACCCAATTCCGCTGCGCCTCCTTAATACTGTCTGTCCAATTTACCTCTTTGAGGCCTTCTAGAAGTCTGTCCGAATATGCCGTTATCCTCATCATCCACTGACGCATAACCTTCTTCTCAACAGGATGTCCACCCCTTTCCGAAAGTCCGTCCTTCACTTCATCGTTCGCAAGTACGGTTCCTAATTCGGGGCACCAGTTAACTTCAGAATTAGCTAGGTAGGCTATCCGGAATTGCATAAGCATGGCATCCTTCTGAATGTCGGTCATGGAATTCCAATCCGTAGCTGTAAAATCCCCCTCGAAGTGTCCCCCAAAATGTGGGAACATCTTCGGGTCCAGGTTTCTGTCCCAATTCTCGTCGCACGATGGATTAACGGCATAATTTCCGTTCTCCTCGAAAGCTTTTACCAGCACATCTATAGAACGGGCCTTCCCTTCTTTGATATCGTACCAACTCTCGAACAACTCCCCGAAAATCCACTGCGTCCATTTATAGTACGAGGGATCCGATGTCATCACCTCCCGGCTCCAATCGAACGAAAACCCCACCTGCTTCATCTGCTCGCGGTACCTATTAGTATTCGCTTCCGTCGTTATCGCCGGGTGCTGTCCTGTCTGTATAGCGTACTGCTCGGCTGGCAACCCGAAGCTATCGAAACCCATTGGATGCAAGACATTAAACCCACAATGTCTCTTATACCTTGCTACGATATCGGATGCGATATATCCTAGTGGATGCCCCACATGGAGTCCCGCACCCGAAGGGTAGGGGAACATATCTAAAGCATAGAATTTAGGTTTATCGGTTTCTTCAGAAACTTTATATGATTCTTTTGAATCCCAAACCTCCTGCCAATGCTTTTCTA
>CAWVZZ010000127.1:0-5389 GCA_963934745.1 uncultured Flavobacteriales bacterium
AATTGCAGATATTAAGTCCATCCTATTAAAGATGGAAAGGTGAAAGATGGAGATTTCGTGGTTCACATGGCATCAATGCCGATTAAAGAGGCTGGTATGACAAATATGCTCAAACTCACTAGGGTATAATTATCTTCGCGCCATGGCAAAAGGATTTCCAGAAAGAGGCCCGCTAGATTTAGTGGGTTTATCGAGTAAAATGTTGGATGTTTGGGAGAAGGAAAACACTTTTCAAGCTAGCATTGACTCACGCCCAGAAAGCGATACTTATGTGTTTTTTGAAGGCCCCCCTTCCGCAAATGGAATGCCAGGTATTCATCACGTAATGGGACGTGCTATCAAGGATATTTTTTGTCGTTTTGCTACTCTTAACGGGAAGCGAGTGGAGCGTAAAGCTGGTTGGGATACTCATGGATTGCCAGTAGAGTTAGGTGTTGAAAAAGAATTAGGCATAACGAAGGAGGATATAGGGAAGACAATTTCGGTAGAGGATTATAACAATGCATGCCGTACTGCGGTAATGAAGTACACGGGAGTTTGGAACGATCTTACTCGTCAGATGGGCTACTGGGTGGATATGGAATCTCCATATGTAACATACGAGAATAAATACATTGAGTCGGTTTGGTGGTTGCTTTCGCAGCTATATAAGAAGGACTTGATTTATAAGGGCTATACTATTCAGCCCTACAGCCCCATGGCCGGTACAGGTTTAAGCTCGCACGAGCTGAATCAGCCTGGAACCTACAGAGATGTTATGGACACGACTGTAGTTGCTCAGTTCAAAGTGCTTTCATCAGGAGTAGAAATCTTGAAAACGATTTCCAGCGAAACGATTTCTGACAAAAATTTAAGTCTGCCTTTCTACTTATTAGCTTGGACCACTACTCCCTGGACACTGCCTTCAAATACAGCATTAACCGTAGGTCCTAAGATTGACTACGCTATTGTAAAAACTCAGAACAGGTATACAGACGAGGCTGGCATTCTGATTCTTGCGGAATCACTTCTAGCGAAACAATTTGATAAGAACTCACCTGCCTATGAAGTTCTAGGTAGATGTAAGGGTTCAGACTTAATAGGCATCAAGTATGAGCAGTTAATCGATTGGGCTCAGCCTATGGACAATCCAGAACAGGCGTTTAGGGTTATAGGCGGAGATTTTGTAACAACTGAAGACGGTACTGGAATAGTTCACACAGCACCGACCTTTGGAGCCGATGATGCTATCGTTGCACGTGCAGCCGGGGTGCCACCCATGCTCGTAGATGACGGAACTGGGCACGGAGTGCCTTTAGTCGATATGCAGGGAAGGTTGAGGGAAGGGTTTGGGCCTATGGCAGGAAGATTTGTAAAAAACGAATATTATCCAGAGGGAGAAGCGCCGGAGAAATCAGTGGATGTGGACATAGCCATAGATCTGAAAATTCGCGGGCTAGCCTTTAAAGTTGAGAAGTACTCACACAGCTACCCACATTGCTGGAGGACGGATAAGCCCATCCTGTATTTCCCGCTAGATTCCTGGTTCGTAAAAGCCACTGCTGCGAAGGATAGAATGACCGAGTTGAATAAAACCATCAATTGGAAGCCAGAAAGCACAGGTACTGGAAGATTCGGAAAATGGCTGGAAAATCTAAATGATTGGAATTTAAGTCGCTCTAGGTTTTGGGGTATTCCCATTCCTATTTGGAGAACGGAAGATGGATCGGAGGAGATTTGTATAGGTTCAGTTGAAGAGCTTGCTATAGCTTGTAGAGAGTCCGTAAAAGCGGGGTTGATGTCCTCAAATCCACTCACAGATTTCGAAAATGGCGACATGTCTAAAGCTAACTATGACTCGTTCGATTTACATAAACACGTTGTGGATGAAATAGTCTTGAAGTCTAGCACTGGAGAGCCTATGAAGCGGGAGTCTGACTTGATAGATGTGTGGTTTGATTCTGGTGCCATGCCTTACGCGCAGTGGCATTATCCTTTTGAAAACAAGGAGAAAGTTGATGATGAGCTTGCGTATCCTGCTGACTTTATCGCTGAGGGTGTAGACCAAACCCGAGGCTGGTTCTACACACTTCACGCCATTTCTACCATGGTATTCGATAAGGTCGCATACAAGAACGTGGTGTCTAACGGACTTGTGCTCGATAAGAAGGGAGTGAAGATGTCTAAACGACTTGGTAACGCCATTGATCCATTTACAACCTTGGATAAGTACGGCCCTGATGCCACTCGCTGGTATATGATTAGCAATGCTCAGCCATGGGATAATTTAAAGTTCGATCTAGATGGCATAGGTGAGGTGACACGTAAATTCTTCGGAACCCTTCATAACACTTATAATTTCTTTGCGCTCTATGCTAATATCGACGGATTGACAGGATTAGAAGCAGAAGTCCCTCATTCTAAAAGGCCTGAGATTGATAGATGGATTCTTTCCAGAATGCACACAGTAGCGGAGCAAATGCACGCCGCATATACAGATTTAGAGCCTACTAAAGCAACGAGACTTCTTCAGAACTTCGTTACTGACGAATTGAGTAATTGGTACGTAAGGCTTAATCGTCAACGTTTTTGGAAGGGCGATATGAATGAGGATAAACTCTCAGCATACCAAACCCTAATCACCTGCCTCCGTACCACAGCTATTCTAGGTTCACCAGTTGCTCCTTTCTTTATGGATAGTTTATTCCGCGATATCAATTCCGCCACTTCTTCAGGTGATGCAGGAGCTAATAACTCTGTTCATCTAGCTGATTTTCCTATAGCAGACCAGAGCATTATCGATAAAGAGCTTGAGCTCAGAATGGACCTAGCCCGTAAGCTTTCATCTCAAGTCTTAAGCCTTAGAAAACGTGAGAAGATAAGAGTACGTCAACCATTGAGACGAATTATGGTTCCTGTACTTGATGACTTAAGTGCCCAAAGACTTGCCGCTATTGAAGACTTAATCCGAAGCGAAGTCAACGTTAAAGAACTCGAAGTAATGAGAGACGGTGGTGGTATAGTAAAGTCTATAAAGCCAGACTTTAAGGCCCTGGGCCCTAAGCACGGGAAGAGAATGAAGGCTATAGCTGCTGCTATTAACGCTTTGCCTACAGAAGCTACGGATAAGCTCGAGTCTGAGGGTTGTCTGGAAATTACTCCAGAAGATGAGCAAGGTGCAGTAGAAATAGTGGTGTCTGACGTCGTGATATCGACTGAAGATATCCCAGGTTGGCTCGTTTCTAGCGAGAATGGATTGACCGTTGCGCTGGATATCACGATTGATGCTGAATTAAGAGCTGAAGGCCTATCTAGAGAGCTTGTAAATAGAGTCCAAAACGTCAGGAAAGACAATGGATTGGAGGTGGTTGATAGAATTGTATTAACTGTTAGTGCAAATGATGGTATTAAGAACCAACTACAAAGGAATTTGGACTATATTCGAACCCAAACTTTAGCAGTTGAGGTTGTTTGGAAGGATGACGATGCTGCTGTTGAAATTGAATTGGACGAGAATAATCTTGTTCGTGTTCTAGTTGTTAAACAATAATTTATGCCTATAACTATGGCTGAAACGAAATACTCTGCAGCTGACCTTAATGGATTTAAGACGCTGATCGAAGGGAAATTAGAACTAGCTCAAGAGGACTTACGTCAACTTCGAGCCTCGATGTCCCATAAAGACGACAATACTACTGAGGATACGGCCCCTACATTTAAGATGATGGAGGACGGTTCGGAGACCATGAGTAGAGAAGAAACGGCAGCCCTCGCCGCTCGTCAAGAAAAATTTATTGTAAATCTTGAGAATGCTCTTCTGCGTATTAAGAACCACACTTATGGAGTTTGTCGAGTAACTGGCAAGTTGATACCTAAAGAACGTCTTAAACTAGTCCCACACGCTACGCTTTCAATGGAAGCAAAGCAAAGACAGTAGAATACCATAACGCAGATGCGTAAATTAATTATTGGCTGGGTTCTTCCACTGCTTATTGCAGATCAACTCCTTAAATTCTACATTAAACTCAATTTCACGCTTTATCAGACAATGGACTTGGTCCCCGGAGTCATAGAGTTAGCATTTATCGAAAACGAGGGAATGGCTTTCGGCTGGGCTTTACCAGGCACAGCAGGTAAATTATTACTCACCTCTTTTAGAATTCTTGCCTCGGTGGGAATAGGTATCTATTTATTCAAATTAGTAAAAGACAAGGTGCATATCGGAATGCTCCGCTGCGTTGCGTTAATATGGGCTGGAGCTCTTGGGAACATTATTGACGGCGCTGTATATGGACAGATATTTAGTGCTTCAAGCTCTTTAGATCTAGCAACTTTTACTACAGAAGGATATGCTGCATTTTTTATGGGCGACGTAGTAGACATGTTACACTGCACACTTAAATGGCCATCATGGATGCCATTCCACCTGGCATATACTGACGTGTTCCCACCCATCTTTAATATTGCCGACGCCGCTATTTCAATAGGAGTGATTTGGATATTACTTCGCCAGAAAACGTTCTTTAATTCACTTCCTTCTACGTCTAATGGGTAGTCCTCGAAGAAATACAAGGCAGGTGTTAATTGGAAACGTGAATGTGGGAGGTGATGCGCCTATTCGGATTCAGTCTATGACTACGACTAACACTCTAGATATTGATGCTAGTATAGCCCAAACCCTCTCTTTAATAGCCTCTGGCTCTGAGTTAGTACGGCTCACAGCGCCTAGCATTAAAGATGCCGATGCCCTTGAGTTAATAGCACAAGGTGTTAGAAATGCGGGCCATTCAACTCCCCTTGTTGCTGATATACATTTCACTCCTAATGCAGCTAGTAGAGCAGCTGAATTCGTAGAGAAAATTCGGGTCAATCCCGGTAATTTCACCGATAAGAAAAAATTCGATCATCACGAATACACCGACGAAACATATGCTCTCGAACTGGAAAGAATAAAAGTAAAATTCACTCCTCTAGTACTTAAGTGTAAGTCTTTAGGAAGAGCCATGCGAATAGGAACGAATCACGGATCCCTATCGGACAGAATCACGAGTAGGTTCGGAGACACACCACTGGGAATGGTGGAAAGTGCTCTTGAATTCATAAGGATTTGTATTGACAACGATTATCACGAGCTTGTGATATCGATGAAGTCTTCAAATACGAGAGTCATGGTCCAAGCATATAGAATGCTTGTGTATAGGATGGGAGTAGAAGATATGTGCTATCCTTTACATTTAGGCGTCACAGAAGCGGGAGACGGAGAAGATGGGAGGATAAAATCTGCAGTGGGTATAGGCGCTTTACTTGAAGATGGTATAGGTGATACCATCCGAGTAAGTTTAACGGAATCTCCTGAGGCAGAATTACCAGTTGCACGAGACCTTGTGGATCATTTTGAGGCTAATTATTC
>CAWVZZ010000128.1:0-5366 GCA_963934745.1 uncultured Flavobacteriales bacterium
TCAAAAACCACAAAAGTGTTCCCTGTACCCTCCCATTTTTGAAATTCGATTTGCAAGTCTTCACTCATGCTTCGAAGGTAATGTACCTTTGCACCCGATGTCGCAAATTTCCTCATCTTCTATACCTTCAGATAAACTCATCGCTGCATACCGCGTGATGCGTACCGCGCGTTCTATGTCTGATCTTTATGAGGCGAATGCCAAACTGACTTCAAAATATGTCCACGCCTGTTCTAACGGCCATGAAGCCATACAGGTAGCAGCTGGCTCATTGCTGAAACCCCAAGACTGGTTAAGCTGCTACTATCGCGATGACAGCATACTCCTTTCGATGGGATTGAAGCCATACGAGTTGATGTTGCAGCTTTTCGCAAAGCGCGACGATCCGTTCTCAGGTGGTCGTACATATTACTGCCATCCTTCATTAAATCGTCCCGACCTCCCGAAAATACCCCACCAGAGTTCGGCAACCGGAATGCAAGCCATCCCCGCTGCAGGAGTCGCTATGGGAATACAGTTCAAGGAAGAACAGGGTCTTGAATCACATGCTGACGGAGAAGCTCCTGTCGTGCTTTGCTCCATAGGTGATGCCGCTATAACAGAGGGTGAAGTAAGCGAGGCCCTTTATATGTCAGCTCTTAAGAAGCTGCCTATTATTTGGCTGGTTCAGGATAACGAATGGGACATCTCTGCCCACGCAACAGAAATCAGGTTCGGAGATGCCACTACAATGGCAGCTGGGTTCCCACCCATTGAAGTTCGTAAAGTTGACGGCACTGACCTCGTGGCTTGCATGGAATTAATGGAAGAAGTCGTAACCACAGTTCGTAACGAGCGCCGACCTTTCCTCATCCACGCTGCCGTACCCCTCCTGGGCCATCATACTTCGGGAGTACGTCGAGAATTCTACAGGGACGACCTCGAAGAGGCACAGTTGAGAGATCCACTCCCGAAAATCGAGGACATTATTCTATCTAGCGGCCTAGTCTCTAGAAAAGAACTAGATGTTATTCATGCTGAAATAGACTCTTCCGTTTCTGAAGATTTCGACCGAGCTCGTGATGCTGAGGAACCAGTATTTGAAGATCTTCTAGCCCATCGATACGCCCCTACTGAGATTCTAGAGGAAAAGGGAGACAGATCTCCTGAAAGAGGTGAATTAACTCTAATGGTTGACTGTGCACTTCACGCCATGCAGGAAATCATGGAATCTCACCCAGAATCGCTTCTTTACGGCCAAGACGTGGGCAAGCGTTTAGGAGGAGTTTTTCGCGAAGCTGCTACCCTTGGAGATAAATTCGGTGACGAAAGAGTATTCAACACCCCCATTCAAGAGGCATTCATTATAGGTTCCACACTGGGCATGTCATGTGTAGGGCTTAAACCCATAGTAGAGGTTCAATTCGCCGATTATATTTGGCCTGGCTTGAACCAACTATTCTCAGAACTTAGTCGTTCGTACTTCCTCTCTAATGGACAGTGGCCAGTCCACTCACTAATCCGAGTGCCCATTGGCGCATACGGTTCTGGCGGTCCCTACCATAGCTCTTCGGTAGAATCAGTCCTCGCTAATATTCGCGGCATCAAAGTGGCCTACCCATCAAATGGCGCCGACCTCAAAGGACTGCTGAAAGCTGCATTTCACGACCCAAACCCGGTAATTATGCTCGAGCATAAAGGTCTGTACTGGTCGAAGATCCCAGGTACAGAAGGTGCGAAATGCATAGAACCCTCTGAAGACTATATCATACCACTAGGCAAAGCTCGTGTGGTCGTAGAATCTTCGGCTGACATTTCTTGCACTATCATCACTTACGGTCGAGGAGTATACTGGGCGACTGAAGCCGCTAGTAAATATTCTGGAGCCGTTGAAATCTTAGACTTGCGCACCATAGTGCCTGTTGACTTTGATGCTATCTCGCTAAGCATCACTAAGACAAATCGATGTATCGTTCTCACAGAGGAACCCGTGGCAAATAGTTTCGCCCAGGCTTTATGTGGTAGAATTGCTAGTGAGTGCTTCTCTTCTTTAGATGCTGCTCCTGTGGTTGTGGGGTCAGTTGAGCTGCCAGCTATTCCTTTGAATTCTGAGATGGAATATGAGGTGCTACCTAATGCCGACAAGGTCGCTTCTGCTATTAATGCACTACTTGATTTTTAAGCCATAATTACCTGATATTCACTGTTCACTTCGTGAACAATAATTGTTGTAACTCGCCGCACACTAAAATAGCTTTAGCGGATACCTAGATATTTGTGGGTTTGGGCACTAAAGTGCCATAAAGAACCAGTATCAGATTTTAAAAAATTCAGCATAATTTCCTGAACCTTATCTCGGCGACTCCACTCCGGCTGAATATATAAAAGCGTGTGAGAAGGGACCTCTCTAGACTGCTCGACTGCCCACTTCAAATCGTGTTTATTGACAACGATAACTTTCAACTCGTCTGCACGCAAAAAACTATCTGGCAAACAAGCTTTGAATTTTTTAGGAGATAACGTTACCCAATCAAAATCACCTCTAATAGGATGGGCACCAGATGTTTCGAGGTGCACTCTAAGGCCTTTAGCTTGAAGCGCGGAGACTAGCGGAGTGAGGTCGTACATACAAGGCTCACCGCCAGTAATCACCATCAACGTTAATCCACTTTCGCAAGCGCCACTAACAATCTGCTCTACAGATAATTCTGGGAAATCTCCCACAGGCCAACTTTCTTTCACATCGCACCAGGCACAACCAACGTCACAACCTGCGAGTCTAATAAAGTACGCGGGTTTACCAGAATAATGGCCCTCTCCCTGTAGAGTGGGAAAGACTTCCATCACAGGATATGTGGTAGCAGCAGAAGACATTTAGTCTATAATTTCCGCATCTAAATCAAAAGCAGTAGCACCATTAACTAGCACTCTAGCGAAATCTCCAATTCTAAGGTGAAGGTCGTCGCTCATTTCTATTCTCACTTCGTTATCAACGTCGGGAGAGTCAAATTCTGTTCGGCCTATCCAAAACCCTCCCTCACACCTATCAATGATGATTTTAAATTCAGAACCTATGTATCTGAGATTTAGCTCCTCAGAAATTCCAGCTTGAAGCTCCATAACTTCGTCTGCACGAGCTTTTTTAACTTCTTCTGGCACGTCATCTTCTAGATTGAAAGCGTGAGTATCTTCCTCATGTGAATACGTGAAACATCCAAGGCGCTCGAAACGCATCCTCCCCACCCAATCTAAAAGATTAGCGTGGTCTTCCTCCGTCTCACCCGGGAAACCACAAATAAGCGTTGTGCGAATAGCGATTCCTGGGACTGCAATACGGATGTCAGCGAGAAGCTTCTCAGTCTTTTCCTGTGTTATGCCACGACGCATTGATTTCAAAATTGAATCGCTCGCGTGCTGGAGTGGCATATCTAAATAGTTGCAGACTTTATCTGAAGTAGCCATTACATCAAGGACATCCATTGGAAAACCAGATGGGAATGCATAATGAAGGCGTATCCAATCTATCCCTTCCACGGCATCAAGAGCTTTTATTAAATCAGCAAGACGTCTTTTCTTATAAATATCGAGACCGTAGTATGTTAGGTCTTGGGCTATCAAGATTAGCTCCCTAACTCCTTGAGCAGCTAGAGATTCAGCAGACTTCACCAGATCTTCTATCGGAGTCGAAACGTGCTTGCCACGCATAAGAGGTATGGCACAGAAAGCACAGGGCCTATCGCACCCCTCTGCAATTTTCAGATAAGCATAGTGAGCGGGAGTAGTGAGTAAACGCTCGCCTACAAGTTCTTTTTTATAATCGGCTCTCAGAGTTTTCAGAAGTCTAGGAAGGTCTCTAGTACCGAACCAGGCATCTACCTCAGGTATACCGTCTGACAGCTCATCTTTATAGCGTTGGGATAGGCAACCCGTAACGTAAACTTTTTCAACTTGTCCTTCCTTTTTTGCCTGAGCGTATCTTAAGATGGTGTCTATGCTCTCCTGCTTTGCAGACTCTATGAATCCACACGTGTTAATCACTACAATTCCGAAATCGTCCTTCCTCGCTTCGTGCTCTACATCGAAATCGTTAGCTTTAAGCTGAGCCATTAACTGCTCAGAATCGTACAAGTTTTTTGCGCAACCTAGGGTTACGACATTTACTTTCCGGGGGTTTGAAGTTCTAGCTCTCAATGTTTATTTTTCTAGGGAATCAGGTAAAAGGGAATCAATAAAATCAAGTGGATTGAAATTTTGCAAGTCTTCCATCCTCTCTCCTACTCCAATATACTGAACAGGTACTTTAACCTGATCGCAAACAGCAATTACGGCTCCACCTTTAGCTGTACCGTCAAGTTTTGTTACAACAAGACCTGTAATGGACGTGGCTAAAGAGAATTGAGTGGCTTGGAGAAGGGCGTTTTGGCCTGTAGAACCATCTATCACTAACCAAACCTCATGAGGAGCACCAGGGATGATTTTATCCATAACCGTCTTTATTTTCGTGAGTTCGTTCATCAACCCCACCTTATTATGGAGGCGGCCAGCCGTATCGATAATTACCACATCGGCTCCCTGCGCCTTAGCGGACTCTAACGTGTCGTACGCCACTGCGGCGGGGTCTGCACCCATGCCTTGTGAGATAACGGGCACGCCCACACGGTCTCCCCAAATTATCAACTGCTCAACAGCTGCGGCCCTGAAAGTATCGGCTGCACCCAGCACCACCTTCTTACCCTCGGACTTAAACTTGTGTGCTAACTTTCCAATGCTCGTGGTCTTACCTACACCATTAACACCCACCACAAGAATAACTGCAGGGCCATCACCAGAATCAATATTATCAAGAGAAAAAACCTGGTGCTCAGTTAATGCGGTCTTCAAATCTTCACCCACAAGTAAGTGAGCTATCTCCTCACGCAGCATCGCTACTAGCTCATCCATATCAACAAATGCTTCCCACTTTGCACGCTTTCTGAGTCTTTCAATAATTCTATCCGTGGTGTCCACTCCTACATCAGACATCATTAATGCCTCCTCAAGATCTTCTAGCAGATTCTCGTCAATTTTCCTTTTTCCAGTAAAAACTTTAGCAATACGACTTAGGACGCTTGATTTGGATTTCTCTAATCCTGCATCAAGCGTAGTCTTTTTTTCAACCTGGGACTCAGTTTTGGGCTTGTCCTTTCCGAAAAGTCGTTTAAAAAAACTCATGCTCTAAACTACTAGATTTTATGCAAAAAAAAGACTGGTTCTAAAAAGAACCAGCCTAAATACTTTGAAGTTAGGCTTTTAAGCAACCGGTGAAGGTCGCGTAAGCAAACTTTGTTAGTCAGTAAAAAAGTCCTTTACTTTATCGTTATGAACGATTTGTTCAACGAATGTGTATG
>CAWVZZ010000129.1:0-5350 GCA_963934745.1 uncultured Flavobacteriales bacterium
CGTATTTAGGCCTTGTACAAGACGTTATACGGCCTCCTTTTGTGGTTTTCAACAGGACGCCTTCATCCATTCCGCAAAGCCTTCCCAAGACCTTTAAATTGCGATTTATCAGTTGTTCGTTTTGAGACGGAGGGAGGGAGTTGTAGTACTTGATTAGGATGCTTTTTACAACCGGATGTATTGGAACGATTACCAATGAATTTGTCTTTTTACAACGAACTTCTAGCATCTCCGATCCGTCATAGTTTTGAATGTTATCTGTGGTCAATCTATTGTAATCAGATACTCTCAGTCCACTATATGCACCTATCATAAATAAATCACGGGTTAGTTCAAGTGAATACTGCTCACTACTTAGCTTAAGCTCCCTTATTCTCTTTAATTCGTCCTCAGTGAGATAAATCTCTGATGCGGTTTCTTGTCTTACTTTAAACCCACGTGATTTGTAAGCTTGATTGACAGCTAAGCCATTTTCCTCTGCATATCTGAGTATTCGTTTTATATTCTTTACGTTTTTTCCAATATAGTTAAGGCTAAGAGGTGTATTGTTTTTCCCTCCCTTTTCTGCTTTTGAAATAAACTCATAATACCAATTCATGTCCATCTCATTTAATGGTGTTTTCGACATGTGTAAATGATGTAATAGCCTATTGCTGACATTATAATCAGCTAATGTTGATGCCTTGAGTTTTTTACTTCCATATCCTATAGGCAATGAATTTGCTTCGTCAATAAACTTTATAAATAATTGCTCAATCGTAGAGACCTTCTCGTCTTTTTTGTGGTTTCCTTCCTGTGATTGAAATGAGTCAACTAAATCTTTATAGAAGCCTCTGTTTCTATATGTACTTTCAGACTTTGCTTTTACAGATTCATTGATGATGTATGACTTGAGTTTATTTAACTGAAGGTTGATTAAATCATATGGTTCTATACTGGTGGTTCTTACGCTTTGAGTATTCCGATTCCAGGACGATGATTTGTGTATACTATGTCCAGTCTTAAACCTGTACTGACTTCCTCTTCCTTCATTGATTCGAATATAGATTGAAGCTTCATCGTCCTTTTGTTTTCTTATATAAAATGATGTTGTCATATTCGTGTGCCTACCGGTGTGCCTACATTGTGTTTTACAACCTTTGCAAACCTTT
The DNA here is from genome assembly GCA_963934745.1 of uncultured Flavobacteriales bacterium. GTDB lineage: Bacteria > Bacteroidota > Bacteroidia > Flavobacteriales_D > Sanyastnellaceae > UBA974. Next base: position 1,152 of record CAWVZZ010000129.1, read on the forward strand.
TGTTATCTTGCTATAAGATACGCTGTAGCTACTGATTTGACTGGGTATTCACACCCGTATTTTCAACATGTTATTTACATTTTCAACATCGTTCTACGTCTTTCTGAGACCTCCCTTTTTTAATGCGATAGATTTAAGTGTTGAGCTTTTGTGATTTATTCCGGCACGAGCAAAGTCATTTTACCGTTGATGATTTTTGCTGAGCTGAAATGATTTACCCAGTCGCCGATATTTATATATCTAGCTATTCTTTCAGTTGAATCATCCATTAACTCTAGATCGAGAGGTATATGCCTGTGACCGAAAATAAAGCAATCTATACTTCGGTCTTTCTTCCATTCCTGAAGGCTGTGCTGATATAAATACTCTTCCGAGGCTGTTGTAAATCCTCCTCCACTTATACCTCCACCCTTTCTACTGCTTCCTGAGAAATAACTAGCTAGGGTAATGCCGATATCAGGATGTATCCATCTGAAAAGAAACTGACAAAACCTATTCGTATAAAGCTTCTTATAGATTTTATATCCTTTTTCTCCTGGGCCCAAACCATCTCCATGGCCTATTAAGCACTTCAACCCCTCAAATTCTTTCACGATGGGATCTCGGTGAAGGATTACTCCGAGCTCAGTTTCCAGATATCCGAATGTCCATAGATCGTGATTTCCCACATGGTAGTGAACGGGTATGCCACTGTCGACAATTCGTGCAATGGTTGTTAGTAGCCTCACACCTCCTTTAGGCACTACGTGCTTATACTCGAACCAGAAGTCAAAAAGATCACCTAATAGATGTATCTCAGTTGCGGGCCCTTCAGACGCTACGCCCTGGCCTTTTGATAAATCATTTAACCAATTAATAAATTTCAGCTCCCTTGCCCTACTTGATTTCAAGTCAGGAGAGCCTAAATGAAGGTCAGAAGCGAAATGTATGCGCTCACTCACTCGCCGAATAGTTTTAATAATTCCTCCTCTAACATTCTTCCCCTCAGATGAGTTTGTATGATTACTCCATCCTTACCGATAAGCATGGTGTGAGGAATACTAGATATTCCATATGCCTGAGATGCCGCATTTTTCCATCCTCTTAAGTCGCTCACATGATTATCCCAAACCAGTCCATCTTGCTGAATAGCTCTCATCCATTTCGATTTATCCGAATCTAACGACACAGAAAAGACCTCAAATCCATGACCCTTGTATTTCTCATAAGCGTGAACTACATGAGGATTCTCACGCCTGCAAGGACCGCACCATGATGCCCAGAAATCTAACAACACTACCTTCCCTCTTAAATCGCTAAGTCTCCTTGTATTCCCAGAGGGGTCACTCATCACGATGTCTAATGCCTTTACACCTACTGCGTATTTGTTATTTTTCTTAGTGCGTTTTACGGCAGGGTTTTTTGTCGGGGGTGGCTGGTTAGGAATGACTCGGGGTTGCTGGGCGCTATCGTAACGGCTTTTTTGTTTTTGGAAAGTGTGAGTGTTTCCAAAAGTCTCATTTAAATCCTTCAAGACTTGCTTGAATGAGTTCCCATTTATTCCGGGGTTGAGTATTTTCAGAGCCTCTAATGCTGCGAGGTCTGATGGGTTTGTTTTAATGAACGCTAAGCCTTTAGCATTAATATCGTTGATTAATGAGATCATCAGCGCTTGATAAGCTAGGTTCTCATCACCTTTAGAGCTGTTGTAGAGAGTTTGGATTTCATTCAGAGAGTCCTGAAGAGGGATAATAACATCCATTAAATCACTCAGCAGAGCTGACGAAGGTGAGCCAGAGAATGTCGCACCGATTAGATAACCCTTTTTCTGTGGTATGTGAGCCGTTATATTCAGGTTTTCAGTAGAATCGGTAAGTAAGATGATGGGATGTTTCTTGTTTATCATTATCTGATGGTAGTCCATCTTTAATGATTTATTCGGCATTATTTCGAATGTTCCATCAGCTGACGTTGTGGTTCTACCATTTTGAATCAATAGATCATTTTTATAGCTCTTTAAGATCACAACACTTCCAGGTTTAACTCCGCTAAATTTACCTGTTATGAGTCCGGTAGTGGAGATCACGTCTCCTTTTATAGCGGAATCACATCCTATAGAAAGAATAGTAGTTGTAGCTAATAAAATAATAGCCAGAGGATTTATAGTCTTAAGTATGCTCATTTTATTTATTCTGTGTTGCAAATATCGGGGATTCGAGCCACTCGTCAACCCAATTGTTTATGGCTTCTTCGTCAGCCCATTCGACCTTTATGGGTATAGCAACTAACGTGATTTGTGGATATGCTTTAATGTAGGGGGTAATTCTCACCGCGTCTTTGCTGGTTGTAACGATGGCGTCTAGTTTAAGTTCTTCAATAATCCTCACCCAACCTTCAATCTCTTTCTTAGAATAGTGATGATGGTCTGGATAAGTATTAATAAACTTCACATCCCACTCTTTACTAATTTCTTTAATAAAATTCTGGGGCTGAGCTATTCCACACACAACTAAAACGGCATTTCCAGATGTATCAGAAGGTTTGCTTGAGACCATGCTACTAGTAAATACAGGAACTGCGGGTGATGAAGAAGTTTGTAGAAGAAGTTCTTTATCCTTTGAGCTAGTAGCCCTCGAGATTATCCAAGCGTCAAATCTGCTGGAGCGATTCTTTAAATCGCGCAGATTACCGCTAGGAAGTAAACATTCAGTTTTTAGAGGTCGTCTTGAGTCAAGGAGGAGTATAGATTTATGAGGCTTTAATGATCTATGCTGTAATCCGTCATCTAGAATTACAACTCTAACTTGAGGAAGCCGTCTCTTTATCTCCTCTACGCCCTTAAGCCTGTCTTCACATACTGCGATGGGATTTAATGGGTGCATGCTTTTAAGAAGGGCGGGCTCGTCTCCGACCTTTTCCCACTCGGCATTCAGTTCAACTAAAGCGAATCCACGTGTATTTCTTTTATAACCTCTACTCAATAGAGCCACATACTGCGGGCCACCGAGTTGTTCGGATAAGATCTGTAAAAAGGCAGAAGCGTGAGGAGTCTTGCCTGTACCGCCTAGGTGTAGGTTTCCTAATACTAATGTGGGAATAGAGGCGTGCTTGCTTTTAAGCAGTCCACAATCATATGCAAAGTGTCTTGCATTAAGCGCTAAGGCATAAACTGCCGTAAAAGGGAATAGTATGATTTTTCTAAACACTCTAATGAAGTAACTTAGGCGTCATGGAATCTAATAACGCCTTGAAGGTACGTGACATTGTACGCTTGTTAGAGGATTGGGCACCCCCAGTTCTGCAAGAATCATACGATAATTCAGGATTAATAGTAGGTGATAGAAACATGACTATTTCTAAAGTCCTTGTAAGCCTAGATTGTACTGAGGATGTGGTTGCCGAGGCTGAAGCAGAAGGAGCTCAGATGATCGTTAGTCATCACCCTATTGTATTCAAAGGTTTGAAGACCTTTACGGGCTCTTCATATGTGGAGAAGACTGTGATGAGAGCAATAAAATCTAACATTGCACTTTACGCGATACACACTAACCTAGACAATATATTCTCTGGTGTAAACTTTCAACTAGCGACTTCGCTGGGTTGTGTTCCCGAGTCATTAAAAATATTAAGGCCTAAGGCAGAATTGTTAGATTCAGTCGTGGTTTTCTCTCCTGTAGATTATGCATATAAAGTGAAACAGGCTATGCATGCTGCTGGAGCAGGCTCTATAGGTGATTACGATAATTGTAGTTTTTCAACGGATGGTACGGGTGCATTCCGCCCTAGTGAACATGCAAGTCCACACGTAGGTAACAGGGGAGAGGATACTGAGGTTGAGGAAGTTAGAATAGAGGTGTTAACGGAGCGTTGGTGCACTAGATCTGTCATCGCAGCAGCTAAAAACGTTCATCCTTATGAGGAAATGGCTCATTTTATCACGCATCTGACAAATAAAGATAAATTAATTGGGGCTGGTATGATAGGTAAATTACCGGAGCCAATTAGGTGGGAGGACTTCCTTGATAACACTAAGTCGGCATTGTCTGCCACTCATGTAAAGCATACTGCTCCAGTGACTAAGATGGTTGAAACCATTGCCGTTTGCGGTGGTTCAGGATCTTTTTTATTGAGGGATGCAATCTCAAAAAACGCAGACGTTTTCGTTACTTCAGATTTCAAATATCACGAGTTTTTTGACGCTGAAAACAAGATAATGATTG
>CAWVZZ010000130.1:0-5273 GCA_963934745.1 uncultured Flavobacteriales bacterium
AAAAGGCAAAGTTCGAACCCATAGAGTAAATTCTATTTTCTCCGCTATCCCTTTATTATCAAGCGGTTTAGCGAAAATAAAAAACGGAGAACCGGTTGATTTCAACCAATTCTCCGCTAGAGTGACCTCAGGAGGTAAAAGTTCAAACTTTTTAGAGGATTTTAATTCTCTATTCGAACTCCAATAACTACGTTTTAATGCTGTATGGTTTTGTTATGGCCTTGAACTATTCGATCACATATATTAGTATAGCAGTGGGTATTTTACCATCGGTATTATATAGAACACTACCATAAGAGCTAGAACCTTTTCGAATATTATCACCATCATAATTATATAGAACACTACCATAAGAACTAGAGCCCTGTCTTATGTGCTCGCCATCCCAATTGTAAAGCACGGTGCCATAAGAACTAGAGCCTTTCCTTAAGTTCTCACCATCCCAATTGTAAAGCACAGTGCCATAAGAGCTAGAGCCTGTTCTAATATTCTCACCATCCCAATTAACAAGCACGGTGCCATAAGAACTAGAGCCTTGTCTTAAATTCTCGCCATCCCAATTATAAAGCACTGTGCCGTAAGAGCTAGAGCCTTTTCTGATGTTTGCTTGAGCAATCATTGAACTAGCGACTAGCGTCAATACGATTAGTAAACTTAGATTTTTCATAATTTGATCTTATATAAGTAAGCAAAACATATAGCTAAAGATACATCTTGTAAGTCGTCAGCCTAGTAACAACTGTAGAGAGCCTAACCCTCCATCCACTTTGGGTTGAGTTTCAGAATACGGTCATAAGCTGCACAACTTTTGATGTGAGCGCCAGGCAGGTAACCCGAGCTAAGTAAAAACTCGTTCGTGATTTCACCGCCGGTAAATTTAAACGTCTTTTTAAACAGTTTCACCCATTCTTCCCGAGTTAGAGGGTGGTGTAGGTTGAGCCATGCTTTGAAAGATCCGTGCTCGTTTTGAAGCTCCACAATCCGTCCAGCGTTATAAATAACGGCACCTACCTTGAGTTTATTTCTGATAATTCCAGCGTCGTTCAGAAGTCGAGTAACTTCTTTCTCGCCATACTTACCTACCACTGCCACATCAAAGCCGTCGAAAGCAGCTCGGAAATTATCCTTTTTATTAAGTATAGTGGTCCAGTTTAATCCGGCCTGGTTAATTTCTAATAATAACCTTCCGAAGAGCTCATTGTCTGAAGCTATAGGGAAGCCGTATTCATTATCGTGATAATTCTGATGAGGACTGGAGGCGTCTAAACGATCTATATATTCGCAATAAGATTTGGGTTTTTCCATTTGAATATTTATTCTAGTGAGGAAGTTTATTTCTCAAAGCTCCGTAAGCAACGACCCCTAGCATTGCGGCTAGGATGGTGACGATCATGATGCCGTAGCCGCTGCCCACAAGGGCGTAGAGTGGTCCGGGGCAAGCGCCGGTGAGGGCCCAGCCGAGGCCGAAGATTATGCCGCCAACTAGGTTGCCAGTTTTATTGAATGCTTTAGGAATAGGGTCGATGAGGTCGCCTGAAAGGGATTTGGTCCCTAGACGGCGAAGAATAAAAACGGAAAGAGCCCCCACTACAACAGCGCTGCCTATTACTCCATACATATGAAACGATTCGAACCAGAACATTTCTTGAATTCTGAACCAAGAAAGAACCTCTGCTTTAACTAATATTCCTCCGAAAAGAGCTCCTAGAATTAGTGCGTATAAATGTTTCATGATCAAGAAAGTATAAATGGCAAACCAAACCAGCTCATCAAGAGCCCGCCGATAAAGAATCCGATTACGGCAACTAAAGAGCCTAAGCTCAGTAAACTTAAGCCCATGATAGCGTGCCCAGAAGTGCAGCCTCCAGCGTAACGCGTTCCGAACCCGACAAAGAATCCGCCCAGTATCACTATGACTAATGTTCTCATTTCTCCTAAGCGTGCAAAGGAAAAAATCTGTTCAGGCATCAAGCCGAAGTGTTTAGTAATTCCAAGCCCCTCTAGCTTTAGAGCAGCTCCCTTAGAAAGCTCTACAACCCCATCATACGGCAGAAAGTAATTCACTGCTACTGCGCCCAGGAAAATACCGAAGACGAAAAGAATATTCCAAGATTCTTTTTTCCAGTCGTACTTGAGATATTCGTTTTTAGAGACAGAACACATGGCGCACAGATGTCTTAGAGAACTACTAACACCGAACGATTTATTCAGAACTATGAGCAGCAAGGGGACCATCAGCCCTATTGCAGGGCCGGCGATATACCAGGGCCATGGGTGCGAGATAGTGTTAATCATTATAAAAGTCATAATTTTATACGCAAGATAACCCCCTCTATAAAGATGATTCAAACTCGACCTCAAAGTCTTCTAATTGCAATTTTTGCCTTTACAATCGCCAACTTTACTCAAGCCCAAACCCTAACCGCACCGGATTTGTTAGCTGGAGATAGTTTCACGATGGGCGTTTTAATTGCGGCATCACCAGAAGGCCAGCCGGGAGAGAATATGGTTTGGGATTACAGCAATTTGACTCCTTCGGACAGCTATAACGGACAGTATTTACCTGCATCACCGTCTGCTTATGAAGATGATTACCCTGGAGCAACTTGGAGACTAGAGGCTAATTCACAGACTGCCTATTACAACTTTGGACCTGATTTTTTCGAATTTTTCGGTGGAATAGAAGAAGGGGCGAGCTATCCACTGTCTAATTCAGAGAGATTTTTCCCTTATCCATATAATTACGGGGAGACACACGAAGACGATATGGGGGGAATTCTTAACATCCAAGGTGTGACCACCTATCGTTCAGGGTTATCTCAATCCGCACTAGACGGGTATGGCTCATTAGCCCTTCCTGTCGGTGTTCAGATTGAGGACGTTTTAAGAATCAGAGTGAATAGATCTATATCTGACAGCACCATTATGGGGACTACTCAATATGTGATAGACCAAATTTTTTTCACTCAAAATGGACTTGTCGTGCCTTTGATTACGCACACCTTTCTTCAAATTATAGTGGGAATAGACACGACGGAATATAATTACACGGAAATACTCCAAGCGTATCTAATGGGCGTAGAAGATACTGCTCCGCAAGAATCTTATTCTTTCGCTCTTTTCCCAAATCCAGCTCAGGATAAGGTTCAAATGGTTTGGGGAGCTGCACCAGAGATTATAGAAATTAGAGATGCCGCGGGAAGGTTAGTAAAGTCTTTAACAGGCATTCCTGGGATTTCGTCACAGCAGTTTGATGTGAGCGAATGGGCTCCTGGTATGTACACGGTTACCGCAATAAGTGGCGATGCTAAAAAAACTAAGCAGCTTATAGTCGAATAAGACTAGTACGCTCTTTTCGTGTTACCCTCCATGTAGTAGACAAAGGCTTTGTTTACCACTCGGCGACCGCCGGGGGTAGGGTAGTCACCAGTGAAATACCAGTCCCCTGTGTGGTTAGGACACGCTTCATGAAGGCCCTCAATGCTCTGGAATATAATCTTAACCTCAGCTCCCATCCCCTCTGGCGTAAGCAGCTCAGAAATTTTATCGGAGATTTCGTCTGGCGTGAATGGCTCATAAATAGCCGTCACGTGATTCTGCATTTCAGCGAGTGGTTTGAGAAGGTCATTTTTACACGCCTCGTAAGTCTCAGTGAGAACATTCTCCATTCCTCTCTCTTTAAGCAGAGCTATTGCAGCCTGGAATGCTATGAAGTCATTCATTCTTGCCATATCGATACCGTAACAATCGGGGTAACGTATTTGAGGCGCACTTGAAGCGACTACAATTTTCTTCGGGCCTAACCTGTCGAGAATTCTAAGGATGGATTTCTTCAGAGTCGTGCCTCTTACGATGCTGTCATCGATAACCACAAGATTATCAACTCCACGCTCTATGGTTCCGTAAGCGATATCGTAAACGTGGGCTACGAGATCATCACGAGTTGCATCTTCGCTAATAAATGTTCTGAGTTTTGCGTCTTTGATAGCTACTTTTTCAGCCCTCGGACGTTCTTTTAAAATGCTCTCAATCTCTTCAGTTGAAGGGTTCGCACCCAGTCCCTTAATCCTTTCAATTTTACTTGTGTTCAGGTGTGATTCCAAACCCTGCATCATTCCGTAAAAACAAACCTCAGCGGTGTTGGGAATAAAACTTGAAACAGTGTGGTCGAGGTCGTGTTCTATAGCCTCGAGAATTTTAGGGACGACCTTTTCTCCGAGAGCTTTTCGCTCCTTATAAATATCTTTATCGTTGCCTCGGCTGAAATATATCCGCTCAAAACTACAAGCCGTTCTCTCCCCGGGCTCAACAATTTTCTCCATAGAAGCACTACCGTTTCGTCTGATAATCAAAGCGTGTCCTGGGTCAACCTCTTTAACCTTGTCGGCAGTGAGATTGAAAGCAGTTTGGATAACAGGCCTTTCACTAGCCGCTACAACGATCTCGTCATCCTCATACCAGTATGCTGGGCGAATTCCGTTGGGATCTCGTAGAACGAAAGCGTCTCCGTGACCCAGAAGACCACACATGGCGTAACCTCCATCAAAATCTGAAGCAGATGATCTTAGGACTCCGTCAAGATCGAGAGTGTCGGCAATGCGCTCAGAGATGGTTTGGTTATCTAGACCCTCTGCTTTGAGCGCGTTGAATCGTGTCTGGTTCTCTATATCTAAGTAGTGACCGATTTTCTCAAGCACTGTAACCGTGTCAGATTTTTGTTTAGGGTGTTGGCCTATTTTTATTAGAACGTCGAATAATTCGTCAACGTTAGTCATATTAAAATTTCCTGCTACAACGAGATTTCGAGTTCGCCAGTTATTCTGCCTTAGGAAGGGGTGGCAATTCTCGATGTCATTCTTTCCATAAGTTCCATATCTCAAATGACCTAGAGAAAGCTCTCCAGTGAAACCAAAATTCTCTTGTAGGAAATCCGCATCGGCGAGCTGCTTGGGGCTGAGCTCGGCAAATCTTTCCATGATGTTTCCGAAAACGTCCTGAATAGGCTTTCCGTCAACGGACCTCATTCGAGATATATATCTCTTGCCCGGACTTACGTCTAATTTAATGTTAGCTATCCCCGCTCCGTCTTGGCCGCGATTATGCTGCTTCTCCATAAGGAGGTACATCTTATTTAAGCCGTAGAAGGCCGTTCCGTACTTGTCAATGTAGAACTGAAGAGGCTTTTTAAGCCTTAACAGCGCAATGCCGCATTCGTGCGTTAGGAAGTCGCTCATTAAGATGAAATATGAAGAGCCCCAAAGGTAGTTACAAGG
>CAWVZZ010000131.1:0-5250 GCA_963934745.1 uncultured Flavobacteriales bacterium
TTTCTATCTCAGTATCCTCGTCTAACTCGATATCATCAATCTCTAACTCAATCTCTTTGTCGTCGTCAATAATTTCAATTACAGTAGTCTGATGTGGGGGTGGTGGTGGGTGTGGTCGTAGATAATGATATTTTGACAAATCATCTCCTTTTTTAATATAACACATTTTCATATTAATGGTTAAATCACAATGACAACGAGAATGAAAAAAAATATTACATATAGAGAGTTGTAGTTAGAAGTGCCCGTGTGCTATATTGTACATAAGATTACATTACAAAGTGTGTAATGAAATGATCTACTTAAGCTAATGGATATTACATCAATCATAACCAAATCAACATTTTTTACTTTTTTGTGTGTCGGTATCACTAGTACTTGCTACACACAATCATCTAACACTAAACCTTTCAACTTACTACAAAAAGGTAAAATCGAGAAGGCCGCTAAAGACGCACAGAATTTATTAGACAAAGATGAAGGGAACGCACTGGCCTATTATGTCTTAAGTGAAACCTCATTTCAATTAGATTCTCAGAACTATTTAGAAGCCTATAATTTAGCATGTCTTTCTCAAACATCATATCGAAATAGTGATGAAGAAGATCAAAAGGAGAAATGGGAAAAAGCTGGATTTACCTCTAAATTAATACGAGGAATAATTAATAAATTATGTCATTATGCTGCACTAGAAGTGGAGCTAAGAAAATCTATTGAAATGTGTCTGAGTTTTAGAGCGATTTACAAAAATGCTCAACCTGAAGATTTAAACCGTGTAGATAGCTTACTATACGAACTCGCCTTTACTGAAGCTAGTCAAAAGAACACTGTTGAATCTTGGAATCATTATATTCAAACTTTGCCCCTATCGCCACGAATTAGCGAGGCATACACGCACAAAGAAAAAGCTGCGTTTGATCGTGCAGAGAAACTAAATACAATTGATGCATGGATAGCATTTATCCGTAATAATCCTAACTCAAACAACAGGGCAGAAGCAAAACGCAACCTCGAATCATTGGAGTTCACAGTAGCTGTAGGGATTAATTCAATAAGCGAATATGAACGCTTCATCTTAACTTATCCCTCTTCGGAAAAATTATTAGAAATAAAGGAATATAGAGATGATTTAGAACTGGGAAGAGCTCTAAGCAGCCATACCATTTTCGACTTAAAAGAGTTTAAAAAAAGAAGACCCAATTCCTATCTTAGATTGAAAACAGATTCAATACTAAGTGAGTTAGAATATGTTGTTTATGTTGATTACCCCACGCTATTTAGATTGAAAAATTTTATCCTCAATTACCCTAATGGTAAGAAATATAGCGAGATGCTTTTTGAATTAATAACTCGTGCGGAACAGTCTAATTCTATGGAACTTATTCTATATGCAGCTTCAGTACCTAATCTTAAGATGGAGCATGAACTAGCACTAATTGAGGGCGGGATAAGAATTAGGAGCAAAAGAGGAGAGGTTTCAGATTTAGACCTCTTAGAACAAGAACTATCAATTCTATTATCCAAACACGTGGGACATGCAAATTCAATTATAGAATTAAGAAGGTTGATTAACGTAACTCCTGAATATCTAAATCCGTGCAAGGACGAATTCAGGACTCACTATGCACAACCCAACCATGATTTCTCATTAGCTGAAAGGATGTATCTCAGGTCATATCACGCCTTTATTGAATACAGGAAAGAGTTGTTTGAATTAAATGAAATTAATGATTTAAGTACACTTCGTTTAACAAAATCATATGACCTGAATAATTGGTGGATATCAGAATTATTAAGGATATATGAAGAACCTATTGCTTTTTCGAGAACAATTAAAGGTCAGCTGAATACTTCTTTAGGCGAATACGTCCCCACTCCTACTTCAGATGGTAAAACCATGTACTATTGTCAAAACGACACCCATACAGAAAACATATATATGTCTAAACATGAAATGGAGGAATGGGGTCCAGGCGAAAAAGTATATGATTTGAGTACGGACAATAGCAATGATGCCCCATTAAACATTTCTACTGATGGAATGGAGTTAATTATATTCAAATCGGGAGAGATTATGAAGTCGGAAAAAACAGCTTCCGGTTGGAGTGAGCCTGATATTATCAGCGAGTTAAATATCGGCACATGGAATGCAGGAGCTCAGTTAGTCAGTACTAAAGAAGCTATGATATTCACATCACTAATCTCAGATGATGAACCTCACAAAGACATCTTTGTCGCATTGCTTACACGAGAAGGTGAGATTAGTGAACCCATAAACATTGGTCCCGTCATCAATACTTCTGGAAATGATAGAACACCATTTCTTCATCCAGACATGAAGACTCTATACTTTTCATCTAATGGGCATGGTGGATTAGGTGAGATGGATGTGTTTATGTCAAAAAGACTGAACGATAGTTGTTGGACTTGCTGGTCAACTCCTATAAATCTGGGTAGAGGTGTCAATTCAAAACTAACTGACTGGGGATTTAAAATATCTACGGACGGAACTACAGCATACTACGCACAAAAAAACCCGGGTTACGATAATGATTTATTCGAAATTAAATTATCTAAGGAAATGAGACCAGATGTTGTTGCAACAATTGAGGGAAGGATTGTAGATAAATACAATCAACCAGTAGAAGCGAAGATAATTTGGGAGAATTTAGAAACTGAAGAAATAATAGGGGAAGCAAAAACTGACCCTGTTGATGGAAGTTATTTTATTGTATTGCCGACGGGTAATGTTTATGGGTATTTTGTAGAGATGGATGGGTTCTATCCGACATCCTCGAGTATTGACTTAACTAATCAAACTCATTTCACATCCATTAGTGAGGATATAGAAATGGTGTTCACAGAAGATGTTCTAGATGGACTTGAGGACGCTAAAATACCTATCAATAATATATTTTTCAGTACAGGTTCTGATGAATTATTATCTATATCAAATTCTGAATTAAAAAGATTAGCTGAATTCATAAAGACATACAATCGGAGCGTAGTTATATCAGGTCATACAGACGACATTGGCTCTAATGAGAGAAACCAATCATTATCTGAACAAAGAGCTAATTCTGTTAAGGAAGCCCTCATAGACTTAGGGTGTGATGCTGAGCAACTTAACACGATAGGGTATGGAGAATTAAAACCAGTTGTTTCTAACAATACTAGAGCAGGAAGAAAGAAAAACAGAAGAGTTGAATTAACTTTCGCAGACTGACGCAATTTTCTAATGAAACATTTATCATTACTAGTACTTTTAGGATGTCTATTCTCTATTAGTACAATAGCCCAAAAACGAACTCAAAAGAGCCCACCACCAGAGTGGACAGAACGAGAATATTTAGATTTGACATACCCAGAGGATTCTTATCTAAAAGTATTAGATCAAGCTAGTATTAAAAAACTTAGCGATTCTGAAATTGTTACCGTTAAGAAAAATCTGTTTAAGAGAATGGAGGAGGAGCTAGCTCGTAAAATATCAACACAGGTTAACGTTGAAACAGAGCAAACATCATCAAGCCAGTCTAATATTTCAATAGAAAGCAACTCTTCAAATGCTCGCACTCAATTTCGGGAAAAATTGAGCATTACAGTAAACGCTAAATTTAAATTTCAGTTAAAACAAACGTATCCCGATAAAAATATTCTTTGGGCTGTAATGGTAATAAACAAAGAACAATGTTCATTACCATTAGTAATCGAAGCTCTAGACATACTTGAAACTACCATAAACCAAGTTGTAGTTGCTCTAGACAGTAGGAGTTCTAAATATTTATTAGATTTTGAAACGAAATTAAATCTTGCATCTCAACTTCAGTCAACTGCAATATGGTTGTATAGTGATGTTGACTTAGGAAACTACAGGATTTTAAAGAATAAACTAGCCGAATTAATTCAGAGAGTTAGACAACTTGAATCAGAACAAAAGCTTGACGAAGCTATAGCTGAGGTAGATGAACTTATTTACAATCATCATTATGCAGAAGCAATCGGAAAGGCTAGAAGACTTACTTATAAATTTAGGGATAGAATAGAGATTTTAGAATTAATCACCAGAGTTAATGATCAGTATAGGCAATACATTCAACTACAATTACATCTAAACAAAGACGATTTAAAAAAGAGCGTTAATCTTGTGGAAGATTATTTATTTTATTTCCCAGATGACTTAATAATGATCTCGACAATAGAGACACTCGAAACTAGGCATTTCAACACCATCGCAAACAAAGCTGAATTAGCAATAGATTCCGACAAGCTGAACATTGCTAAGGAACTTGTTTTAAAGCTAGAGAATATTAAAATTATAGATTTAGACCGTTTAAAAGACATTCAAAAAAGTTTAGAAAGGCTTGAGTTTAATGAACTAATGCGATCCCTTAAGTCATACTGGGATACAGATGAGTTTTATAGCGGCTGGAATACCGTAAACTATTTACTTAACTCATCAACTAAATACCTAGACAATAAAACTGTTCTGGAATGGAAAAATAAGTTTGGAAAGAAGTGCGAAAAAATAGACTTTAAAGAAGCAAGGAAAACGAAACCATACAAGATGGGACTTTCTTTTATGGGTGAATTAAGAACTAATGAGGGTAACGTCAGCGAACTATTGAATGAAAACAATCCCTACACGGTTACACAGGGTTATTTTGCGTATTCAACAGGTATTTACATTCGGCACATAGAGAGTTCTGACGTAAAATTTGAAGATGGTAAAACCAAAGATAAATCTACAGCAAGTCTTTATGGAATAAAGCTTTGTTACCTGGATTATACTAGCGTTCAAAAATTAGGATCATACGACGGAGATATATATGATATTTCAACTGAAGAAATGGGATGGGAAGTTTCCTTGGACATTTATTATGTGAACTTTTTTCATCTCGAAGCAGGAGTACATCACGATGGCTATCCAACTTTGACCTCGGAGTACACACCTGATAATTATTTCGGTGCTTTGGGAATACACATTCCCTTCAATGGAAGACGGGGGAACTTTGCAGTACTTGGTGATATTGTCTTCACAAAAGAACCTAATAGTGACGCAACTTATCGCTTGAGAGCAGGGATTTCATGGAATCCATATTTATTCAAAAGCATAGATAATAAAAAGACAATTCGGGAAAAGTACCGATAGATCGATTCCTTCCAATTAATTAAAAAGACTTAGTGTGCCATTTTTCATATGCCATTCTACATCAGAGAATTTATGAAAGAAGTCAAGTCCGAGTAATGAGC
>CAWVZZ010000132.1:0-5225 GCA_963934745.1 uncultured Flavobacteriales bacterium
ATCTTAAACTTCAAACGAATTACAAGGGCTACCAAATCGGTGGCCCTTGTTGTTTATAGTAAATTGCAAAACGATATAACGCCAACTCAATGAACGTCAAAGACGGATTTATTTTAGGGAGGTTCACAAAACCTTTTAGATACTCTGGAGAAGTAGTACTGTGGATGGATGTTGATGACAGCACTCCTTATAAGGGAATAGAAGTGGTTTGGGTTGAAGAGAGAAAACAACTGGTGCCATATATGATTTCAAAACTCAAGCCTCACAAGGATAGGTTTGTGGCGGTAGTTGAAGGAGTTACAACTGAGGAAGCCGCTCGGGCGTTGTGCGGGAAAAGTGTTTATTTGCCTAATAGCGAATTGCCTGTGTTGAAAAGCGATAAATTCTATTTCCATGAAATTCCAGGTTGGAGGGTTGAAGATCTAGCTACGGGAGAAGATATCGGGATTGCAAAAAGGGTTTTGGATCATGGACCTTATCCACTCCTTGAAGTTGATGTGAACGGGACAGATGTCATCCTCCCCCTCCCTGTAAATTTCAAAATCGAAGTCGATAGAAGCGCTAAACTTTTGAAAGTGGAGATTCCTGATGGTCTTATTGAGGTGTTCCAAAATCCAGGCAAACAGGATGATAATGAGGATATTATATTCGAGGAAGAGTAGGTTGAGTGAAAGGTGGCAACACTGTTGCCAAAATGTCTGGCTGAGAAAGTTTGGTCCTAAAACACCAGTAAACACAGTAATAAAAATTTATCATTATACCACCTGTGGAGAAGTGGCTGCTGAGTAATAGTGAATTACTTTGAAGTCATCACTAACTTTTGAGTGAGTAAAATATAAATGTGGGCCGCTTCCAATTTGCAACGGTAAATAACAGGAATGCCCGGAAACAATTACACTTCATGGCTGCATTAGCACAAGTTCCAGAAATGGGTAAGACCTCAAAGAGAAACGAAAAAGACTCGAAAAAGGTGAAGACAAAAATCTTCGTGCTTGACACATGCGTACTTCTATACGATCACAGTGCGATTAATAATTTTGAAGACAATAAAATAGCCATTCCTATAACCGTACTAGAGGAACTCGATAACTTCAAAGTAGGGAACGAGACTAAGCATTTCGAAGCGCGTGAAACCATTCGAATCATTGACAGATTAAGTAAGGACTATATGCTTCAGGACTGGATCCCTTTAGATAATGGACGCGGAGGAGAAATAAGGATAATTATTCAGGATCCTAAACACACTAGTGAAGCTGATAAAGTGTTCGGAAAGAAAACTAATGATCACAGAATTCTGGACGCAGCTATTTCACTTCAGAAACTAGAAAAAAATGCTATTGTTACTTTAGTTTCTAAGGACATCAACCTGAGGCTTAAAGCGAAAGCGCTGAACCTACCTGCAGAGGATTACAAAACTGGAAAGGTGAAGGATATGACGTTCGCTTACACCGGTAAATCCACCCTTGAGGGGATGGACTCTGAAGTAATTCGTAAGATGTACGTCTCTGGAAAGTCAAAGAAAATTTCAGTATTGGGAGATCAGAGAGCGAACAACCACTTCTATATAATGAGGAACTGCTCATCTAGCGCCCTAGGCTATTTCAACGAGTCAAAACGGGTTATTGAGCGGGTTGACAAGGGTTACTCATATGGCATCAAACCGAAGAACGCAGAGCAGGCATTTGCCCTCCATGCGATTCAAAATCCAGACATTAACCTAGTCACCATTTGCGGTGTCGCAGGTACAGGGAAGACATTGCTAGCCCTCGCGGGTGCCCTAGAGCAACGCACTCAGTACGACCAAATCATCCTAGCTCGCCCCATCGTTGCCCTCAGCAACCGCGATCTCGGCTTTCTCCCAGGCGACGCCGAAGAAAAGGTAAACCCTTACATGCAGCCGCTTTGGGATAATCTGAATTACATCCGTAATCAGTTTGGTCCTAATGAAAGGAAATATAGAGCGATTGAAGAAATGCGAGAGCAAGGGAAGATTCAGATTTGTCCGCTTGCTTTCATCCGTGGACGTTCCCTATCAAACGTTATTTTCATCGTAGATGAGGCCCAAAACCTGACCCCACACGAAATAAAAACCATTATTACTCGTGCCGGAGAGAACACTAAGATCATTCTAACGGGCGATGTGCGACAAATAGACACTCCGTACCTAGACGAACAGTCAAACGGACTCACTTATGTTATCGACCGTCTTAAAGGAAAGGACCTGTACTGCCACATAACACTAGAGAAAGGTGAGCGTTCAGAGCTAGCTAACTTAGCTAACGAGAACCTATAGGGCTTACTTAAGGCCTTGCTACTCTCATGACCTCTACCCCTGCGTCGTGATGAACTTTTACTAAATAGATACCCTTTGCACGGGGAAGTTCTAAACTCATCTCACCACTAGATTCTCTCATCGTTCCTGCCTTTACTCTCGATCCTGCGGCATCGTAAACTTCGAATATCGCGTCTGGCGAAATGTGAGACCACTTTATAGTGGTAAATCCTTCTACAGCAGGGTTAGGAGAAATCGTAACAGAAAAATCTGACTCCACATCTGCTACAGCACCTATAAAAGTAATAGGGATTGTTTTCGAAGTGACAAGCACAGCCTGTGTGCCCCCAGCTTCATATAGAGGCCGAAAATCATTTATCTCAGGTACATCATAATCGAACATTGATTCAACCCACCTTGGAGGCATACTTTGGTACCAAATATTAATTGCAATCTCCCAATCCCAACCACCTATAGCCAAAATGGGGTTATCAAAAACATAAGTTATATCGTCAGTACCAGTTCCATAAGTGGAATTCTGATAGTTAAAATTCCAGTCAAGCAGGGCGTTACCCTTGATTTGAGTGGTATCGTATGCAGTATGAGCTTCACTAAAACCTAGAGGAACTAAACGATTGTCTTTCAGCGTGATAGCGGCTTGCTCAAGGACGTTTGTGGGGTTTGACTCAACATCTGCTGAAACTAATTCATATATCTGAACCTGACTGTCATCTGTAATAATATCATAGTGTGGTTCGTAATCGTCAAGACCTACGTCATCACTGCCCATAATGCGAGAACCTGTGGGGTCGAGTTTACCGCTATGAAAAGCCGTGTCTGTTTCGTTATGAACAATAAACTCTATGAACATTCTCCTTGAAGGATAGCCCGACGGAAATTTATGTCCAGCTTTATTCCTTAAACTAATCGTTGGATTTAATTCTAAGTCCAATTCTATAAATTGAAAACTTTCTGGAGTAATCAACTCAACAGAGTGTTCTGTGAGTAATTGCTGTGTCCATAAAATCGTACTGTCGAAATGTTCTGTAGTAGCTGTAAGGCCTAGAAGCTCGATATTGTTGCGCATGATTTCAAGCATGGCCGTATTAGCGCCCACTAGCTGATGGAGACCGTACGGGGTGCGGGGCTCGAGGAAGGCATATCCGGATGAGATAATTACAGGGTCTGTAATTCGAGGCATGTGACATGATTGACAGGTACCTTCAAATACTTCGGAGCCTTCCGGAAGATCTATCCCTTCACCGGAGTAGG
Source organism: uncultured Flavobacteriales bacterium (assembly GCA_963934745.1). Lineage (GTDB taxonomy): Bacteria > Bacteroidota > Bacteroidia > Flavobacteriales_D > Sanyastnellaceae > UBA974. Next base: position 3,545 of record CAWVZZ010000132.1, read on the forward strand.
CAGAGTTAACCCATTCGTGATATGTGGCCTGCTCGACGTACTCGCCACCGGTGAGATTGCCGTCGAGATCTACGGTGTTAGTGATGAGAGTGTGGCAGTCTGCACACACTGTCGATTCTACGAGATGAGAACCGTACATGGGGGTGTAACCTGAGTAGGTCATCATGGGAAGGTCGTAAATCAGTGGCTCGTCCTTGCCGATGCCGTATGGGCCGTAAATGGCTGCGGAGTCGAAATATAGCTGTCCGCTAAAGGATACTCCAGAACTATCGGCGGACTGCTGGTGGCAAGCTACACAGGACACTCCATCGAGGGCGAGGCTATCAGAGACCAGCATTTCCATGGTGTAATGAGTTAGACCGTCGTGTTTAGCTGCGAAATGTCCGAGGGGAGCGTGGCAAGAAGTGCACTTATCCTCCAGGGCTAATTGATGCTCGGGGTTAACTGCTACTTCATGAGCAACTTTAGCACGCCAAAATGGATCCTTCGCACTATTAGCCATGATGGAACTGCGCCACATATCAGTGGGGTTAACATCGCGAGCATCGGGCATGGGTGTGGCTGGGTAGGTTTGGCCTGCGAGAGAGGCATAATAATTAGGATCAGTAGCATGACACCCTGCACACTTTCCGCTGCCCGTGAAAAGACTGTTGAGCGTGTCTGGGAGGCCTCCGTAAGCGGAAAGGAACACTCGGCTGTGATATGGATCGGCATCGGAGTGGATATGAGCTGGACGACTAATCCAAGCTGTGATAGCAATAAACACTAACGAAAATGGAAGAATAAGCCAGTTTTTCAATTTCTTAAAATGCATAACGTGAAGTTAGTGACTTAAATGTGATTAACGGATACGCACACTAAGAACGACTTCTCTTTTAATCTCTTCGTTAATCATCTTAACTATTTTATCCTTATTGAGAGAGAATTCCTCTTTTAATGGACCGCTGTCTAATGTCGCTACAAGTGTTCCGTTCTTTTGGAGGAGGAGGTGGCGGGTTTTCTTGTGTATCACATCTCCGAAAACCTTCTTCCAAGCAAGCACTACATCTACCTCGTCGAGTTTAGAATGCATGTGATGGACTTTAAGGAAGTTGTCGATTACATTCTTTAGTGGTTGTGTGCTCTCCCGATTCGCTTTGCTATAGAAATTACGTCGCCTTTGAGAGCGCTTCGGTTTATTTTCAGAAGAATAGCTTTTTTTCACGACTCCAAGATATCCACTTCCCCGTTACTCACCTCAAAAACTCTGACTTCTGCGCCAGTAGATTTGAACATCTCTGGAATTCTACCCATGTGAGTATCTGTGATAAATACCTGTCCGAAACTACCGTCTGTTACTCTTCTCATTAAAGCTTCTGCACGTTTATCATCAATTTTATCGAAGATGTCATCGAGTAAAAGAATGGGCTTAATGCCAGTAGTGGTTTCCAGAAACTCAAGCTGCGCAAGGCGAAGAGCTACAAGGAAGGTTTTTTGCTGGCCCTGAGAACCGAATTTTTTCATAGGATGCTCTCCAATTTTAAAGACCAAATCATCTCTATGAATCCCACATGTTGTTCTCCTCAACCGCCTATCCTCATCTCTAGAATTGTTTAGAACCTCGAGGAAATCTTTTTCCTCACCTATGACATTAGATTTATACTCCATGCTAACTTCTTCAGCACCTCCCGAAAGGTCTTTG
>CAWVZZ010000133.1:0-5216 GCA_963934745.1 uncultured Flavobacteriales bacterium
ATTCTTCCAGATGCATCTGTAACAACAATTACTCCCTCTGTCTGCTGTAGCTCAATTGAAAGAATCGTGCTTGCAGGATTAGGGTAAATTGCTTTAATTGACGAAGTGATGTAATCTATTGACGCTTCATCTGTGCAGAACTGATCAGTTTCACTATCTTCAAATTCACCATTAGATGAAGAAATCACATCCCCATCTCCGTCGAGTATCTGCCAGCTACCTTCTCCGTACTCGCAGCATAATCCGTCACCGTAAGAGTCTGTAATGTTAAAGATGTAGCATCCTGCTTCAAGACACAGGTCCACTAATACTAATTCACCTCCATCTACATCTTCATATGGTCCACCTGCGTAAACTACAGTTCCTAAGCGTTTTATTTCCCATGATATTTCAGATCCGTACTCGTCAAGTGTAAGAGCTAGTTGGAAATCGAAAGTCTCTCCAGCAAATGTAGAAAACTCAACTTCAGCTGCGTCGTTAAGGGTGTTATCGTCGTTAACGCCGTTAGGGCTAGTAACAGCGACAACTATAGTATTTTCACCATCAACAGCCGTAAAAGGAGGTAGTGAAATAATATCCGTCTCGTATTGAGATAGATTTCCGTTCCAGTTTATTTGCTGCCCACTTGCGCCGTTTATGTAGTAAGTAATGGAAGCAGATGTGAGGTTGTTCAATCCAGTATTCGTTAATACGACATCTATTTCAATCTGTGCGGATCCACAAAGGACTCCGTCAGGCACGCCTATGATAGTGACTCCAGCGTCGTTGTCGTATGAAATAGCTCCGTCGGGATATCCGTCCCATGTTGTGATTCCAGCTCCAGTAGGGTCTAAATACTCTGATGCACCTAATCCCCAGCTTACGTTGAGTCTTCCATAATAGTCTAGCTGACCATTGTTTACGCTTCCGTTACATGCAGCTGCTCCACCGTAAAGCTGACCTATGATTCTGTGATTGTTGTCGAAAAGAGGCGCTCCAGAAGAACCTGGTTCGGTCACACCAGCTTCCCACTGATCTATCATCCAAACAGCTGCGCCAGCTGCGTTAGCGAAATACGGACTATCCTCTTCAAAGCAAATCTTCATCACATCTCCCGATGGGTGGTGTATTCCAGTAGCTGATGAAGGAGTGACACCCGAAGCATCAAACCCAGCGTACTGAACATTGAATGCAGCAGGAGGAGTCGCACTTAATTCTACTAATGCGAAATCTGAAGCTCCATCGCTGACCAGTAGGGTTCCACCACTTATGCTTTGGTTTGTCGGTCCTGTTGAACCTGAACAAGTAGCACTTTCATGGTTGAAGTAGTAAACCCACGTCCCAGGATTTCCTAGACAGTGATTAGCAGTTAAAAAGTATGGTGTTCCATCGTTCATCGTGTTGTTGATCAGCGCGCCAGTGCAGGCCGCCCAACCACCTTCAACAATCAAAGCCACACTGCGCTTTTCAGTCGCCCACGGGGCGCCTTCAGGACAGTTAACATTAATGTTACAAGCTCCCGAGTTACCGAAAGGACCGCGCATTTCGTTTGCTACTTCTTCTGAGTGGTGTAATAAGCTACGGTAGCCATATACTACCTGGTCAATTTTAATAGGAGCTGTAGTCCCGAATTGCGTTGCCTGGTGTAGCTCGATAATGATTTCTGATCCTGTTAGAATCCCTGTAGCTAAACCGCCCCAGTCTTTCACACTTCTATGGTCGAATTTGCCTATGTAATCACCAGTTTCTGGAGACCAGATAAATAAAGACTGTCCTTTTTGTAACCCGAACTCTGAAAACCTGATAGACATAGCTGTTGCTTCATCTCCAGTTAGAGATAACCTCCAAACATTCTCACCATTCTCTACTGACCAGTATCCGTGAGTTGAAGGTGAGTAGTCAACTTCGTTCTCAATACCGAACCTCCATGGAACTTCCTTTATCTGATCTGTAACTGCATCTGCAGCCGCAATGTCCTCTCTGTCAAATGCAGGCATTGTCATGCGTGTGTTTCTGAGCTCCTCAGTTTCCGTTATGAACGAAGGGGTGCCGCCGTAGTTGATTTGGGCTGTAGCACTCGAAAAAGCAGCCAGGCAAGTAAGAGCCGCTAGAGTAAACGAATAAATTTTATTCATATTAATAACTATAATTTATATGTAGGGTCCAATTTTCTAATATCAATACTGTAACTCCATCGGGCGTGCCTCGATAAGAATTCAAGTCGAATGAAAGCTCTTCTCGAATCAATGCCCTGCAGGGGTCAACTTCAGAACGATGAACTATGCGAAGTGGTTGCTTTGGGGGTAAACTTTTCATCATAAAGCCAGATTTTTCAAGTGAAAAATCGTGCTGTCCACATCCTCCCGTATAGCTAACTATAGCTCTAAGGGTGTCTCCTGTTACAAAAGCGGTGTCTATAGCGAAAGCTACCTCAGTAACTTCTTCACTTGGTGATGTCTTTATTGCATCAATACTGGTATTACAACTATAAAGCATTGCTGTACAGATTGTGATGCCGAATGCAAAATATATTGCGCTATTTAAAGTTGTTGTCAAGCCGCAAAGATACTAGAACTTAACCTCTTACTTCGATTAAGTTTTCAATAGCAAAGTATTCATCACGTAGATGTGCGGCCTCCATAAAGTCCATTTTTTTCGCTGCCCTTTGCATCGCTACGTTAGTTGCATCAGCTAATTTCCTCAACTCTTCAACGGTCATTGAGAGTAGGACTGGATCCGTAGAAGGTCTTATTAGAGTAGGGTCTGGTTCGGCAGCAATGTGCATAGGCCTATTTCTAATGAGTGTGCTTTGGCTATGTATGGAGTGTTTTGCTCGCTTTATCTGTTGAGGTTCCTGTCCATGTTCTTTATTGTATGCCTCTTGTTTAACTCTACGTCGGTCAGTTTCATCCATCGTTTGCTGCATGCTCTTAGTAATCTTGTCGGCATACATAATCACCCTTCCATTAATGTTTCTCGCTGCTCGACCTGCAGTTTGGGTGAGGGATCGCACACTTCTAAGAAAACCCTCCTTATCGGCATCCATGATTGCTACAAGACTCACCTCAGGAAGGTCCAGGCCCTCACGAAGTAGATTTACACCTACTAACACATCAAACACACCTACTCTTAAATCCTGTAGTATCGCCACGCGATCTAGCGTTTTCACATCAGAGTGAATGTACCGTGTTGCAATGTTCAGTCTCTCTAAGTACTTAGTTAACTCTTCTGCCATACGCTTCGTGAGAGTTGTAACTAAAACCCGATCTCCTTGCGCTACTACTTTGTTTATCTCTCCGACGAGGTCGTCGACTTGATGAGTGCACGGTCGAACCTCTATGGGGGGGTCTAAAAGTCCCGTAGGGCGAATCACCTGTTCGACGATTACACCTTCTGCTCGTTGTAGCTCCAAATCTGCTGGAGTAGCGCTAACGTAAATGGTTTGGTGTAGCATTCCAGTAAATTCATCTGCTGTGAGCGGCCTATTGTCTAGAGCTGACGGAAGCCTGAAGCCATGCTCTACGAGATTGATTTTTCTGGACCTATCGCCTCCATACATCGCACCTACTTGAGGTAGTGTGACATGACTTTCGTCTACCACTAATAAGAAGTCGTCTGCGAAGTAATCTAATAAACAGAACGGTCTTTCACCTGGGTCGCGTTTATCGAAATATCTTGAGTAGTTCTCAATTCCGGAGCAGTACCCTAACTCCTTAATCATTTCCAGATCGTAGAGGGTGCGTTCTTCTAATCGTTTGGCCTCCACATCTAACATCTGATCAGTGAAAAATTCCTTCTGCTGTTCTAATTCTTGCTGTATAGCCCAAACCGACGCGTCAGTATTTTCCTTGCCACTCACGAATAAATTCGCCGGATAAATCTTAAAATTCTCGAAAGTGTGCAACCTTGCTCCAGTTTCAGGATTAATCGTGCTCAAACTTTCAATATCATCTCCCCAGAACGAAATCCTCAAGGCATGATCAGCATAAGCCAGGTACACATCTATCGTATCCCCTTGTACCCTGAAGGTCCCACGCGTTAAGTCCAGCTGAGAACGGCTATATAAACTCGAAACCAATAGGTGCAAAAGAGCGTTCCGTGAAATATTCATCCCTTGCTCCAGGGTGATAACGCTTTTGTGAAATTCAACGGGGTTTCCTATTCCATAAATGCAGCTTATACTAGCAACAACGATTACGTCTCGTCTTCCACTAAGTAATGCAGAAGTAGCGCTTAACCTTAGCTTTTCTATCTCTTGATTTATCTGTAGATCCTTTTCAATATATGTGTTAGAGGAGGGGATAAATGCCTCTGGCTGATAGTAGTCGTAATAGCTTACAAAGTACTCGACGAGATTATCTGGAAAGAAGGATTTAAACTCACTGTAGAGCTGTGCTGCTAGAGTTTTGTTATGAGATAATACTAGAGTGGGCCTATTTGTTTCAGCTATTACATTGGCTATTGTGAAGGTTTTTCCAGAACCGGTAACTCCTAGTAGAACTTGGTGTTCAGTGCCAGAGTTCATCCCGTCGACAAGCTGTTTTATTGCTTCGGGTTGATCCCCCCTTGGTGTGTAATCGCTTTTAAGATCGAAATCTATCATCTTGCCCTTGAAGTACTTGCTTGCCGTAAAGTTAGGGCGTAAAAAAGGCCCGCAAAATAGCGAGCCTTTTAATAATGTGTTTCCGGTTGCTTATTCAGCTACAACGTCAAACTTAATAGTTGCAGTTGCATCCTTGTGTACTCTCACTGTAGCTTCGTATGAACCGAGCTCCTTGATTGTATCACTTTTAAGTTTAATTTGCTTTCTCTCAATATCGTATCCAGCAGCCTGAATTGCTTCAGCTAATTGAATAGTGTTTACTGAACCGAAAATCTTCCCTGTTTCACCGGCTTTAGCTCCGATCTTAACAGTTAGCTTATTGAGTGCATCTACAATGCCCTGAGCAGCCTCCATAGCTTTAATCGCTTTGTGAGATTGTTGCTTGATCACTTCAGCAACAATTTTTCTAGCTGACTCAGTTGCTAAAACTGCCTTTCCCTGTGGGATAAGAAAATTGCGAGCAAAACCAGTCTTAACAGAAACGATATCGTTCTTGCTGCCAAGTCTGTCCATGTCTTGTTTTAAAATAATGTCCATGACGTTGCTTAGTAAAGGTTGTCAGCTACATAAGGCATTAGTGCAAGGTGGCGAGCTTTTTTAATTGCTTGCGATGCTTTGCGCTGATACTTTAGGC
>CAWVZZ010000134.1:0-5163 GCA_963934745.1 uncultured Flavobacteriales bacterium
TATTTGCTCATGAGTCCCTTGTTGAGTATGCTTCTAAAGGATTTGCTGTTAGACGTGGTGTCGATTGGGACGAAGATGTCTGGGAGGATTCCTCCACCGCCGTAAACCGTACGGTGCTTTATGTTCGTTGTGAATTTCAAAGAGTCTGGTAAATCAAGTGAGTCTAGTGAGAGAAGTTCACCGCTTTCGTATCTCTCGTACTTTTCATTTCTGTATGCCTCTATACCTTCTGTGTACGGCTTTTGAATGCATCGGCCGGTGGGGGTGAAGTATTGCTGTACCGTCATACGTACGGCAGAACCGTCACCGAGATTTATGGGGCGTTGGACTAATCCCTTGCCGAACGATCGTCGGCCCACTATTAGTCCTCTATCCCAATCTTGTACAGCTCCAGCCACAATTTCTGAGGCAGAAGCTGAACCGCCATCGACTAGAATAACTAATCGACCTTTTTCAAATAATCCTTTGTTAGAAGCGTACCTGTTTTCTCGTTCGAATGCTCTCCCTTCGGTATAGACAATCAATTTGTCATTCGACAAAAATTCGTCAGCCATTTCGACAGATGCACGCAACATTCCACCACCATTGCCCTGTAGGTCGAGTATCAAGTCCTTCATGCCAGCAGCATTGAGCTCCCTGAGAGAACTTCTCAGCTCTTCCATGGTTGTTTTTGCGAATCTGTTGATTTTTATGTAGCCTATTCGGTCATCAATCATGTGAGTTGCAACGACACTGTAGATAGGAATTTTGTCTCGAATAATATCGAAAGTAAGTTCGTCTTTCACCCCATCCCTCTTAATGAAAACCCTGACAGAAGATCCTTTGGGCCCCTTAAGAAGCCTAATCACATCTTTTGTGGATACTCCTACGCCTGCGGTGACCTCGTTATCAACTTTTATAATTCTATCTCCCGACATAATGCCTAGTCTTTCCGAAGGTCCACCTGCTATCGGTGAGACAACCATGATGGTGTCTTTGAAAATATTAAACTGTATACCTACCCCTTCAAAACTGCCATCTAGTGGCTCGTTCGCTTCTTGTAAATCCTCCTTTGAGAAGTAGACGGTGTGTGGGTCCAGTTCCTCTAGCATCTTAATGATAGCGATCTCAACAAGTTCGTCTGCGTTGACAGAGTCTACATAAAGACGGTCAAGCATTTGGAGGAGAGTGCCGAATTTCTTTGTGGCAGCTTGAGTTGAGGTTTGGGCTGAAAGAAAATTAGAGCTAAAAAGGGACAGAGTAAAAACCGCTGTGAGAGTGAACGTGTTCAGTATTTTCATCGTGTGCTAAGGTAACGTAGCTTATGTGTGGCTTATCTTGTCAGCATGAAAATTTCACTCCGTTTTGTCGCTTCTTTAACATTGTTTTCACTTTTTTCCTTCTTTGAGGCTGACGCCCAAATCATATTTGACATCCCCGACCTAGAAGAGGTTTGGGATAGAGCTGATAAGGAGGGGCAGTTTTTAGGGAAGTATTTGACAGGCGTGGTTCTAGAAGACGAATTTGACTTTTTTGAAATGGCTTCTGTAGAGGTGCTTTCTAATGGTTTGACGCAGTGGGAGTTGTCTTTGGCGGCGTCTGATGCAAAAGGCTTGAGTGTGTACTTTAATGACTTTCACATACCTGTGGGTGGTAAGCTGTTTTTAGAGACTCCTGAGGGTGCTTTTGAGACCATTTTCCAGGAAGGACCTGTTGATGCTTCAGAGAATAACGATCACGGGAGGTGGGTAAGTGGTGATATTCCCGGGGACGTAGTTAAGGTTGTGTACCGTCAATCCTCGTCAATAGTTGGAGAGGCTAGGTTGGGGATTATGGGTGTTGGTTACTACTTCAGAGGGGTTACAAGGGGTGGTAGTTCTGATCCTTGCGAAGTTGATGTTATGTGTCCGGAGGGAGACTCTTGGCAATGTGAGCGCGATGCAGCAGTTAGGTTGACGATTACACAAAATGGGGGGATTTACTTCTGTAGTGGAGCGATGGTGAATAATACTGATAAGGATTGTCGACAGCTATTACTCACAGCTTTTCATTGTGCAGATGCTGTTAGCACAAGCGAATGGGCTTACTTTAAGGTGAGATTTAATTTTGAATACTTAGAGTGTGGAGGAACCATTTCTGTAAACTCTCACAATAGAACGGGTGTGATTGAGCTTTCTAATAGTGATGACTCATCTACTCAGGGATTCAGTGGTTCCGATTTCTTGATTGTTGAGGTTGAGGACCCCATTATATCAACTTGGAATGCTTTCTATGCAGGTTTCAATGCTACTGGAGTAACCGGCCATAGCGGAGTGGGAATTCACCACCCTGCTGGAGATAGGAAGAAGATATCTAACTATACTAGCCCATTAATAAGTACATATGTAGGCGCACCAGGTTCTCATTGGAGAGTGACGTGGGTTCCTACAGAAACAGATCATGGTGTTACTGAAGGAGGTTCTTCAGGTTCTCCTATTTTCGATGAAAACCACCATATAGTTGGGACTTTAAGCTCAGGGGCATCAGCCTGTTCTGTGGGTGGTGCCGGTGGTGGCACTGGACCTGATCAGCCGGATTACTATGGTAAGATGAGCTACCACTGGAATGGTTCAAATCCTATTGTTGAGTTGGACAAACTAAAATACTTCCTCGACCCTTCAGGTTCAGGCCAACAAATCCTATACGGCTCCTACGTGGGTGAAGGCGATCAGCCTTGCGCAAATTTCGGTGCTTGTGACGAGACGGATATTGCGGGCGAAATATTAGAGTCTGAAGGTTGGAGTATGAGTCCTAATCCTGCTATAGAAGTGCTTATGATTTCTATGCCTACTGGTGCTGCACTGTCAGATCTGCGTATTTATGATGCACAGGGCCGTATTGTTCGCACAATAAGACCGGCTGTTGCTAATGAGTCCTTTTCATTAGATGTGAGCTCCTTATCTCCTGGACTTCACTACATAACCGTCAGAACTATCGACGGAACTTCTTCTACTCAAAAGTTGGTTGTTGAGTAAGTTCGGTGGCCGTTTCCGTAATTAAGTCAACCTATGGGTTGACAAATTTCCTAACGAAATTGCGCGCGTGTAGTACTTGACGTCCCTGTACCGTAAAAAAGTCAACCTATGGGTTGACAAATCCCCTAACGAAATTGACGGCGTGTTGTAATGCAGGATCTGTTTCCGTGTACTCGAACCAAACAATTCGGGAGTCTTTCTTAAACCAAGTCATCTGACGCTTTGCGAACTGGCGAGTGCTGATGATAATTCGTTCTACAGCTGCATCTAGGGTTATTTGGCCTTCGAGGTGGGCAATGAGTTCCCGGTAGCCAACGGTTTTCAGGGAGTTGCATTCGGGATTTGACGCTTTGTACTTTAATAGTGACTTGGTTTCGTCAAACCATCCTGAAGCTAGCATGGTGTGGGTGCGGGATTGGATTCTTTCGTTTATTATCGCACGGGGGGCTTGAAGTCCGATTTGGAGGATGTCGAAAGGGCGGGAGGATGCGGGGTTCGTGTGGAATGATGAGAATGGTTTGCCGGAAGTGAGGCAGACTTCGAGGGCTCGGATTACCCGTTGGGGGTTTTGGGGGTCGATGATGGCGTGGTGTGTGGGGTCGAGCTGGAGGAGCTGCTCGGCGAGGGCGGGGAGGCCTGAGGAGAGCAGCCGTTCGTTGAGGGTGGCTCGGATGGAGGGGTCGAAGGGTAGGGAGTCGAAGCCGTCGATTAGGCCTTTGACGTAAAGGCCCGAGCCGCCGACAAGGACTGCTACGGAGCGGGATTTGAAGTAGTTGGATAGGAATGCGAGGGAGTCCTTTTCGAAATCACCGGCACTGTATGTGGTTGAAGGATCGAGGAAATTGACAAAGTGGTGTTTGGCTGCAAGCTGTTCTGAATGGGTGGGGGCTGCAGTGCCTATGGCCATGTGGCGATAGATTTGGCGTGAATCAGCGCTTAGGATATCAGCGCCGAAATGCTGAGCGATTTTAATGCCCAGAGATGTTTTGCCAATGGCCGTAGGGCCGACAACACAAATTAATATGGGTCTGGGAGGTTTGATGACTTAAAGGTTGATGTGTTTTTTAACTACTTCTGCCGATATGTCACTATGATTAGCAACTTCAAGCACTGCGCCGTTTTGTAAAACTAGCAGTTGAGGGCTTTGATGGGGAATATTTAGCTTTTCTGCTATGGCTGCACTAACATCTCTGTGGCTGAGAAGGTCTAGGTGGTATGCTTCTACAGTGTCTAGACTTTCATCCCAACCCATAGCCAGCATCTTCTCAGCCATACGACTGATAGAACATCTAGTGCTGTGTTTGAATAGTATTACGAGTGAGTTGCTAGAAGAAGTGATTGCTTCATCTAAATCGTCTTTGGAGTTAAGGTGTTTCCAATTCATCAAGTATTAAGTTTGTGCGAAATTACTTCGCGAGAGATAATTTTCTTCTACTAATATTCTACAAAGGTAATACCCCATGTTTATTCGATTGTTTAAAATAGCGTTGGCTACAGCTAGTTTGGTCTATACGATTATCCTTTTCATTGATAATCAGATAGGAAATGGTATAGGCATGCTTCTGCTGACGATTATTCTTGTGATGATGACTCTGAGGAGTATTCGCATGGTTATCGCCTTTGTGAACCTTCGCCAACAAAAGATGCCTGAGGCGAAAAAGTGGCTTTCTAGGGTTAAGGTTAATAATTTGTGGCCAAATCAGAGGGGCTATTACTATTTCCTTCTAGGCTCTCTTTCTATGGAGGAGAACATGAATGAGGCGGAGAGATTATTGAAACAAGCCGTTTCTTTGGGACTTAAGCAGAGTCATGATGAGGCCGCAGCCAAACTCAATCTAGCTGTTGTTGCAAGTGCCCGTCGCAGACTCCCAGAGGCGATGAAACTTGTGAAAGAGTGCAAGCGCCTTGATACAAAGGGTCTCCTTACAAAGGACATCAAAATGGTTGAAGAAGCACTCAAAGGTGGCGGCGCACGTGCTGCAGCCGGAAGATCTGCAGGCTCACAGTCATCGGCCCGTCAACAAAGAAGGCACGGTAAAAAAGGTTAGGTGCAAAGTCAACCTGTGAGTTGACAGATTCCCTGGTGAAATTGAGTGTGTCGCATTTGATGTCGTTGTACCGTAAAAAAGTCAACCAACTGGTTGACTAATTCCCTAATGAAATTGCATGC
>CAWVZZ010000135.1:0-5148 GCA_963934745.1 uncultured Flavobacteriales bacterium
ACCCCTGCTACCAGGATGAAAACCTGGCGTCCTAACCCCTAGACGAACGGGCCAAGAGGGGTGCAAAGATAGTGAGTCTTTTCGTTATCGCAATGCCTTCGTATAAAAAAAATGTGATTTTAATATGCCTTTGCGAAAAGGACGCGTCGTGGGCTTGGATTACCAGTTTTTACGCATACTCCAGGGTTGGTGTCTCCTTCGTATGGCAGGCAACGAATGGATGCTTTAGTTTTTTGTGTGATGAGGTCCTCAGTTTCTGAGGTACCGTCCCAATGCGCCATTACGAATTTGCTGTTGTTTATCGCTTCTACGAAATCGTCCCAGTTATCGACTTCAACTGTATTGTCTGTGAGACGGGTTTGAGCTGTAGCGAATAGATCTGATTGGATGGTTTCGAGAAGAGAGTGAACCTTTATTGTGATTCCTTCTAGAGGCTCGAATGATTTCGTGCGAGTGTCTCGTCGAGCAAGTTCACACGTGCCATTTTCAAGATCGCGAGGACCTACAGCTATTCTTAAGGGAACGCCTTTGAGTTCGTATTCCGCGAATTTCCATCCCGAGCGTTTAGCGTCGTCGTCGTCGAGTTTTACTCTGATTCCTGCGGAGCGAAGGTCGAATTCTAGTTCGCGACATTTCTCTAGGATTTCTTCCATCTGCTCTGGGCCCTTGTAGATAGGTACTAGGACTACTTCTATAGGAGCAAGTTTTGGAGGGAGGACTAAACCAGCATCGTCACTGTGAGTCATTACTAAGGCGCCCATTAAACGGGTTGAAACGCCCCATGATGTAGCCCAAACCAGCTCTTGCTTGCCTTCCTTAGTTGCGAACTTTACATCGAAAGCTCGGGCGAAGTTTTGGCCTAAAAAATGAGAAGTACCAGCTTGGAGAGCCTTACCATCCTGCATCCTAGCCTCTATACAAAGCGTGTCTAAAGCTCCTGCAAAACGCTCAGACTCAGTTTTATTACCCTTCACTACCGGCATAGCCATCCAGTTCTCAGCGAATGTAGCGTATACCTCTAACATCCTACGTGTCTCCTCTTCTGCTTCCAACTTAGTAGCGTGCGCTGTGTGACCCTCTTGCCATAGGAATTCCGTGGTGCGAAGGAAAAGTCTCGTGCGCATCTCCCAGCGTACAACGTTAGCCCACTGGTTTATCAGTAGAGGCAAATCTCTGTAGCTCTGAATCCACTTTCTGTACGTATTCCATATAATCGTCTCTGAAGTAGGCCTCACGATTAGCTCTTCTTCGAGTTTAGCGTCGGGATCTACTACGAGCCCTTCTCCATCGGGATTGTTGATTAATCGGTAGTGAGTAACAACGGCACATTCTTTCGCGAAGCCTTTTACGTGTGCCGCCTCTTTCGAGAGGTAAGACTTTGGAATAAAAAGAGGGAAGTAAGCATTGCTATGCCCTGTCTCTTTGAACATAGTGTCTAAAGCATCTTTCATCCTCTCCCAAATAGCGTAACCATAAGGTTTAATGATCATACATCCCTTGACATCACTGTGCTGTGCGAGATCTGCATCAACAACTATTTCGTTATACCACTTACTGTAGTCTTCGCTTCTCGATGTTAACTTCTTAGCCATTTTGGGTTTGGTACGATTTATGTAATTGAGATTGCATGATGCACTCCGCACTGTAAAAGTACAAATTTGATTACCTTGCTAATCTATAACAATCATGGATTTCACACGACATTATTTTCCAGCACTAATTATTGCCCTTACATCCTTCGTGTTTGCAGGGTGTAGCATTAGTCCCAACCTAAATTCCTCATTGGAATCTGACGAACTTTACCTCTCTTCTGGTGAGGTATTTATCACGGATGCAGAGTATTTAGCTCATGCATACGACGAAAGTGAATATGAAGGTGAGTACGATGATTCATCTTATGGATTCAATTCAGGCTCAAACTCGCAATGGGGAGTGGGGTCATTTAACAGGTTTGGCGGATTAGGACTTGGTTCTTATTTCTCCCCTTACGGAGCAGGCAACATGTACGGTGGTTACGGTGGTTATAACAGTTATAGCAACTATGGAAACTACAACCCATACAGTTACGGGAATGGTTCCTTGTGTTATGGTGGTTACGGGAACTTCAACCCATATGGTTACGGATACGGTTACGGAGGATACAACCCTTATAATAATGGTGGAGGGTACTACAGTAACTATTACGGTGGAGGAGACACTTATACGAATACTACTATTCTAGTTGGGTCTAGAACTCCACTGACAACAAACACAACGATTAACAGCAACTACATAGGCGGCAGGCTACATCAAAATAAAATAGAGAGTGTAAACACGACCACGACAACTCAGAGTACTAATTCTACTAGAGTTGAATCAAGGGACAATAACACTATCAGATTCCCTGTTTACACACCTACTTCAACCCCTCGCAATAACAGCACTCGAGTAAACAATAATTCTAGGACTAACAGCTCTCGTAGCAATAATAATTCTGGAAGTACTCGTTCTAGCACGAACTCTAGTGGAGGGCGCTCAGGCGGTAGACCGTAATGCGTAGTTCATTACAATATTTATGTAGTGTGATTTTTATTACGCTATTAGTTGCCGAAACCCAGGCCCAAAACGAAGTTGATGTCCTCCGATACTCACTTTCCGACCCTATAGGTTCTATTAGAACGATAGGCATGGGCGGTGCATACGGAGCTTTAGGAGCAGATTTAGGGTCTATAGGACTCAACCCAGCAGGAATAGGGATGTACAGAAGAGGGGACATCGGAGGAAGTGCGGGGATACAGTCTGGTAATACGAGAGCTAACTTAAGTTTTTACAGTTCCTCAGCATCTAAATCAGCTACAAGAATTGGTTCGTTCGGGGTGGCTATGACTCTCCCTAGTGTGAATCCAGACTGGCCATTTGTAACTATAGCTATTGCACATCAAAAGAGGAATGTGTGGAATAATTCCATGAAAATTGAAGGTGCCGAATTAAACTCTAGCCTGCTAGGCGACTTCCATAACTTTGCTGAAGGAACTAATAATGCTGAGCTGAACGATGGAAGTGCTTATGCATATACTTCTTCCTTAGCTTGGTATGCTTATCTACTAGATCCTAATGGCTCGAGTAGCACTTCTTATGTGACGCCATTTGACACCGATGCTACTGTTGTATTTAATAGGAGCATTGAGCATGGAGGGGATATGAGTGAAAACCAAATCTCAATCGGCGGAACCTATAAGGAATGGCTAAGCTTAGGCGGAACACTTTCGAGCACTGATATAACATTTACCGAAACATCAACACACAATGAAAGTCCTGTAGAACCAGGAACGGATTTAGCTTCGTGGTCATATAGCGAGGATTTATACATAGAAGGCACCGGGATTAACATAAGATTAGGTGCCATAGCTAAGATTCGTGACTGGTGGAGAGTAGGGCTTGTTTGGCAAAGCCCTACAAGATTAGAACTGACGGATAGCTATAACACGTCTATATCAAGTAACTGGAAAGACGGTACTTTGTACCACGAAAACTCACCTGTGGGAGGATATGAGTATTTAATTATCACTCCGTCTAGCACTACTATTAGCAGTTCATTTGTCATGGGTAAATTCGGGGTCATCTCTGCTGACTTCGACATCATCGACTACAGTGCGGGAAGGTTAAAGGCAAATGAGAATAGTTGGCTATCAGATGGATATCAATTTGGCTCTGAAAACGCATCGGTTGAAGAACTTTACACTCAGGCCTTTAAAACCAGAGTGGGCTTAGAGCTAAGAGTAGCCAAAGATTGGAGGGTACGCATTGGAGGATCTATGGAAACTAGTCCATATAGCAGCATAGCTATTTTAACTTCTGATCCATCTAGGCTATCTGCTAGCCTAGGAGGTGAGTATAGGTCCGGAGAATACTATATGGGCTTTGCATGGAAGAAGTCCTGGACAGAAAGTGATCTATTCTTGATTGACCCAACTGCCCAAATCACACCCATCGTTCAAGAAAAGAGCCTGGGTATGGTTATGATAGGTGGAGGTATGAGATTCTAACTTCAAATGAGAATTTACTGCATAAAAAAGGCCCGCAAACTGCGAGCCTTTTTTAATGTCTATTGGAAAATTACTTCTTTAGCTTTTTCAGCGCCTTAGCCATCAAAGTATTCATCTTTTCGTTTTCCTCTTCTGCAAGTACCTTATCAACTAGGATACGACCACTGTGCTCATCAACTATGATTTGCTTGCGTTGAGCGATGTCTATTTGACGTTGTGGTGGAATCTTAATGTAAGTTCCAGCGCTTGCCTCTCTATCGATAGGAACCACGGCCAAACCATTCTTAGCAGCTCCACGGATACGAGAGTATGTGCGTAGAAGTCTATCATCAATAGTCTTTGCCATCTTATCACTTTGCTTCTGAAGAGCCTCCTCCTCAGCTTGAGTTTCCTCAATAATCTCTTGTAATTCTGACTTCTTAGAATCGAGATCTCCTTGACGTTGGCTATTCTTAGAACGCATAGCTTCTAGGCTTTCCTGCTTTTGGGCAAGTTGAGCATTGCACTCGCGGATACGCTTCTCGCATAATTCGATTTCGAGGGTTTGGTATTCAATCTCCTTATTCAAAGATTCAAACTCACGATTATTTCTTACGTTATTCTGCTGCTCCTCGTACTTAGCGATAAGAGATTTAGCTTCCTCGATTTGATTCGAGTACGCAGTAATCCTTTGAGTAACTAAATCATTCTCCTCTTCCATATTTTCAAGACGAGAGTTCAATCCTTCGATTTCATTCTGTAGATCTTCAACTTCAATTGGAAGCTCACCACGTACCACACGGATACGGTCGATGGTGCTATCGATTAATTGCAAGTCGTATAAAGCGCGGAGTCTATCCTCAGCCGAAATATTCTTAGTCGTTTTTGCCATGAGTCGGTATGTTGTAAATCAACGGATTTGAACAGGGTTTGTTTTGGCTGTAGCCAAACGGACCGCAAAATTAGTGAATTTTTCCTTGATTCTACTAGCAATTAACTCACTTGTGCGCCATTCGCTCTCATAATGCCCAACATCGGCAATCATTATCTTGTTTTCAGCGTCAAAAAACTCGTGATATTTGAAATCTGAAGCAACGAAAACGTCTGCGTTTTTTGAGATTGCATCCCTCAATAAAAAAGATCC
>CAWVZZ010000136.1:0-5033 GCA_963934745.1 uncultured Flavobacteriales bacterium
TGACACCCTGCAAGTTGACACCCTGCAAGTTGACACCCTGCTAGTCGAGGACCCAGATACTATAGTTGAGTTTGAATTTAATGTTGTCGCTATTTTGCCGTTCTATTCTCTTTTTATTGAAACTGAGTCGAATTCTCCCACGAAGCGCATGCTCAAAATGAGGGAGATTGCTGTTGAAAGTCTGAATGGAATAAGGTGGGCGGCAGAACGAATACGCTCTGCTGGGTATAACGTCACCGTCACGATACTTGAAGAAGTTCCAGATTCTGATGGGATATTTAATTGGAGTGAGGAGGATTTAATTGGAGCAGATGTTGTGATGGGACCCATGCAACAACAGACATTATCTAAAAGTATTAAACCCATTCGAAGGGTAGGAGCTGAGCATATTCTAATAACTAGGGTTAATGATAATTTACTAAGAGGTAATGAGCATATTCGTTCAATTATTCCGTCACCCTCATATTTTCTAGATCTTATCGCAGAAAGGATATTGTCGAAACATTATATGGATAACATAATTTTCTTAACGTCAGGAGGCGTTGAAGAAAATATGGAGAATCAGTTCCACGAATTATTTAAGCTCGATTCGTTGGGATATAATTCTTTCGGGAGTGATTCCTTAGCATTCAACATTGTCAGTGGAAGTAAGACATCCGTTGGCGACCTAGCTGATAAGTTATATTCTTACAAGAGGAGTGTAATTGTGACCCTTGCTAGTAAGAGTTCAAGATCAATATTATCCAACCTTCAAATGGTTGTGCAGTCTAACGACTCCGCCGAAGTGTTTGTGTTCGCACATTCTGACTTGAAAGAGCTTGGATTTATCGATATCCAATTCCTATCTCGAACTAGAGCGACTATACCAGAACAGGGCTTAGTGAACTGGTCAGACTCAACTACGTTAGCTGCGATAGGTGTTTATCGAAAGTTGTATAATTCAGACCCACCTAAATTCGCTTTAAGATCCCATGACGCATTACTAGATGCCTTTCAACGAAATCTAGTGAACTATTTGACCTCTCCTCAATCTTCTAACGATACACTATTTATTGAAACTGCCTGGGATTTAAGTTCTCTTCCGGGTGTCGTTGCCACAGAGTTTAATTGGGTACAGAAATATGAATTTGGAGGTTTTGTTAACTCTGATTGGACTCTAGCAACCTTTCATCAAAATTCTTGGTGTACAACGGACACGATTTCAGACTTGCCACCGTTCATTCTCCTAGATTAGATAATTTGGGCTTCTGTATTCTAGCCACAGATTGCCACGATCTTAAATCCTGTTATCGATTCTTGAAACACCAGGATATTTCTGGCCGCTGAATTGAAAAGTGCCGTCGGGAATCTTTACTCCAGTTTCGAACTTAATTATATTGTATTCAGTGTCGGCTCCATCCCTTCCTTTTACAATTAACCTAGCTATCTCCATGGCTTCGTCGTCTATGAATAATTGCATAGTGTGATATGCTTTGTCCTCACCTACAGATGGATATAAATTAATCTGAACACAATCTTTACCGTTCACGATCATACGTCCCTTCCATTCTGTTCTAAAGTTGTCTTCCCAAATCGTAAATATCTTCGAGGGGTCCATACCATCTTCAATTAGTATTTCTGCGTCGTCTATATAGCAATCATTTGATTGTGTGTCATAAGTCCAAACCGTAATCCCGTCCGATATGATTATGTAATCACCTAAGTCCAAATTAAATTTTACTCCATCGATAATTATTTTGCCAACCAGATTTTCTTTAAAATCACTCTTTAAGTCCACTAATTCAGATGTGTAACTGGCACTGATAGTCCCGTAGTTCTGAGTTTTCTCACTGAGTTTAGTTAAAAGAGCATCAGCGTTTTGTGCAAATAAGACAGAAAAGCTAATCACGGAAAGCATGGCGCCTAGGCCTATTTTAGTTATTGATGTCATCATTTCTATTTGTGTCTTCTGTTGGTGGAGTTTCTAAATCTTCGGGCGGAGTTGTGGGTTTAGGTTCATCTCCTGGGAACGGTCTATGCAATAGTTGGTCCAAACTCATGTCGTCTGGTATCAAGACTCTTCTAGCCTTCGACCCTTCTGATGGTCCTACAACCCCAGCTTCCTCAAGTTGGTCCACAAGTCTTCCAGCTCGGTTGTAGCCAAGTTTGAGCTTGCGTTGTAGCATTGAGGTTGATCCCTGTTGATGCATTACTATCATACGAGCAGCTTCTTCAAAAAGTACATCTCTCTCTTCAACATTGGTCGCCCCTCGTTCCGAACTATTCCCATCGGCAACATAGTTAGGTAATTCGTACACTTCGCCATAGCCTTGTTGGTTACCGATATGATTGCAAATAGCTTCTACCTCTGGGGTATCAACGAACCCACATTGTAGTCGTATAAGATCATTCCCTGTGCTCATCAACATATCTCCACGTCCTATTAATTGATCTGCTCCTCCAGCATCTAAAATAGTACGAGAATCTATTTTAGATGTTACTCTAAATGCAACTCTAGCAGGGAAGTTTGCCTTTATAGTACCTGTGATAATATTCACCGACGGACGTTGGGTTGCGATAATAAGGTGGATACCAATCGCCCTTGCCAGCTGAGCTAACCTAGAAATTGGAGTTTCAACCTCTTTACCAGCCGTCATTATCAAATCAGCGAACTCGTCTATGACTAGAACTATATACGGTAGGTAGTGGTGACCTCTTTCAGCGAACAGTTCCTTGTTGTCTCCGGGTATGATTTTCCTTTGCTTAAACTTATCGTTGTACTCTTTAATATTTCTACACTGTGCATCTTTTAGTATGTCATAGCGCTGATCCATCTCCATACAAAGAGAGTTGAGTGTTGCTACAACTTTATCAGTATCTGTGATAATGGGGTCTTTTGCTTCTGGAATCTGTGCCAAAAAGTGTTTTGAGATCTGATTGTAAACCGAGAGTTCAACCTTTTTCGGGTCGATTAAAACGAATTTTAGTTGGCTAGGATGTTTGCGGTAAAGTAAACTCACGAGCATGGCGTTCAAGCCAACGGACTTTCCTTGACCAGTTGCTCCAGCCATAAGTAGGTGAGGCATTTTAGCAAGATCGAATAGATGTGTCTGATTCGAGATAGTTTTTCCTAATGCAATAGGAAGTTCCATGTTCGTGTCTTGGAAGGCTTTACTCTCAATTAAGGCCTTCATACTAACCACATCGGGTGTAGAATTAGGTACTTCAATTCCTATAGTTCCCTTCCCAGGTATAGGTGCTATAATTCTAATGCCTAGAGCACTTAAGCTAAGCGCGATATCATCCTCTAGATTTTTGATTTTAGATATTCTAATCCCAGCTGCAGGAACTATCTCATACAGAGTTACAGTAGGGCCCACTTCAGCAGTGATTTCAACAACTTCAATCTTGAAGTTCCGTAAAGTATCTATGATTTTATCTTTATTCTCGTTTAGCTCCTCGTTACTAACTTTGTTCGCACCATCACCATGGTCTACAAGGAATCCGGCGGGGGGTAATTCGTAACGACCTAATTCTAATGTGGGGTCATATTCACCGAATTCCTGACTTAGGCTTTTTTGGTCCCTTTCGGATAGTATTTCCTCATCTTCATTTTCCTTAATGCCTAATGTTATATCGTCGTCATCATCGCTAGAATCGTCCACAAAAACCTCCTTAGTCTCGTTACTTGTCTCGTCCTGAGGTCCATCTAGAAATTCGTCAACAATCTTATCAAGCTTTCCATCCTCATTTTCCTCATCACTCTCCTTAAATGTGTTTTGGGCTGTGTCATCATCATCTAATTCCACATCAGACCCTTTGTTTTTTCTAGAAAAACTCCGGATAAATGCCAAAGCATTCAACATGTTTTCACTGGAGAATAATTCCTTATACCATCCGGGTATTATGATAATTGAAGCGATGAAATACACCCCTAATAGCATTGCGGGTGTGGTTAAGGGGCCAAACAAGTAATTAACTTGAGTTGTAATGTACCTAGTGGTATTTCCAGTAATGAAGTCATAAATACCAAGTTCTGGATTGACGAGATTGAGCCACGTTAACGGCAGAACTACCATAGCCAGAATAGCCCATCGGAACGATTTGCCCAGTGGTAATATGTTTTTCCCTGTAAACCAGCGAACACCCAGTAGGAATGTAATAAATGGTAATGCAAGTGTTCCGAATCCAAATGAATATCGCACAAAGTAATACCCGATTAATGCACCGTAATATCCTCCTTGGTTTTTCGCTTCGATGTCTGTTTCAGTGCCTAAAACTAGCATCATATCCTCTGAGCCGTAGGAAAATGTATTAATAATACTCCACGCTATATACATAGATATGAATATGGTAAATATCCCCACTATAGCGCGAGTGGCTTCATCCGCCCATCTCTCCTTGAAATTAAAAAGCTTAAAGTCTAGAGCTAAGTCTGCTTTCTCCTCTTTAAATGTTCTCTTTTTTCTCTCAGAAGAACCGGCAGTTTTAGTGGCGGAGCCCTTGCGTACGTTACGTACAGGCTTATCTTCTTCCTTAGACCATCTATTAAATATTTTCATTTTCATACTTGGAGTAAAAATAAACGTATGAAACCGCTCTCATCGTACTATTGTAAAGCCTTGTAAACTTTTATGTGTTAAAAATCCATTAGAATTTATAGTGTGATAAAGCATTGGTGTTTAAGCACAACTTTAACTATCTTTGCCCTCCAATTCTCGAGACTATGGCTAAAAGAGGCAACCGTATACAAGTAATCCTAGAATGCACTGAACATAAAGAGTCAGGGCGTCCAGGGACGTCACGTTATGTGACAACTAAGAACAGGAAGAACACTCCTGATCGTATGGAACTTAAGAAGTTCAACCCTATACTGCGTAAGAACACAGTGCATAAAGAAATTAAGTAATGGCTAAGAAAGTAGTAGCGACGCTCCAGAAAGGTGGAGGAAAGCAGCACACGAAAGTGATCAAAATGGTGCGCAGTGATAAATCAGGTGCATACACATTCGTTGAACAAATCGTTCATAACGATAAAGTAAAGGACTTTTTTAC
>CAWVZZ010000137.1:0-5011 GCA_963934745.1 uncultured Flavobacteriales bacterium
TAAACTCATTTATCAAATAGCCTTCTGAGCCCATTACCTCAACACCATCATACCCTGCTTCGACAGCTAGTCTGGCAGCCCTTACAAAATTCTTAATAGTTCGCTCCACGCCGAATTTACCGAGAGCTCTAGGTTTGAACTTTCCTATAGGAGCCTTTATGGCCGATGGCGCAACTGCTAAAGGTGTATATGCATATCTTCCAGCATGTAGGATTTGCATTATTATCTTCCCTCCAGCTTTATGTACAGCTTCAGTAACAACACGATGTTTCTTTACGTGAGAGCGGTTTGTCATTCTAGCCCCACCTATCATAGTGACTCCTTCGCGGTTAGGTGAAATTCCTCCTGTGACTATAAGTGCGACACCGCCTTTAGCTCTTTCTGAATAGAAATGAGCTAGCTTATCAAACCCTCCCTTCTCTTCCTCTAGCCCCGTATGCATTGACCCCATAATCACCCTGTTCGAAAGAGTATGAGCACCAATTTTAATAGGTGTGAATAGATTCGTGTATTTAGATTTATGTGTCACTTATTATTATTTAAATCAGTTAAAATCCCTAAATCTATCTACAAAATCATCTCTTCGGCCATGTCTAGAAACCTGCATCTTGAGTGTTTGATTTGTGGCTTTATTTTCCAATATCTTATCAGAATTCTTTAGTTTATTCCACACCTCCATGAAATGGATATCGTTAGTCTCGAAATTGAAGAATGTATCATATTCAAAATAATACCAATGGTTATCCCCTAAATGGAAATAGATAACAAGTTCATCCCTGCCTCTATCCCTAACAAGTTCGACCCTTCCGGGTATAGTTCTGAAAACGGAATATGTGCCTATTGTAGCTATTCCAAGTTCTGCTGTTGAAACAAAGGAGTCTTCATGTTTATCGTAGGTAAACTCCAAATCCGTAAGCATAAAAGTACACATAATTTCCGATGGCATTTTCTTATAAAGCCCATCTCTTTTAAGGTGCGTGATGGCTTTGTTTGCTACTTCATCTCCTACCATCTCAGTGAGGGCATATTCATAATTTGTAGCATTAATATCAAGTGAGGTAGACCTCTCCGCATTTGTTATTTGAGATGCAAGGATTTTCTCTAGATCAGTATCCATATATATATTTAAAGCCAAACTACCCTTCAATTTTATCTTACCCGACTCCGTAACCCATGCATCACCTATAAATTCATGATTAATGATATCTAGATCAAATGGCAAAATTGTTTTACCAGATGAATACACCCCACAACCATTATCCTGAAGTTCATTTAAAGTTCCGGTAACGGAATTATCTCTAAGCTTTTCAACTGTACTGACTACATACCTGTTTTTTCTCTTATCGTGTCTCAACTCTCCCTCTGGTTTAAATAGGCTTATATCACCTCTATCTGGCTTCTTTGTAAAAAATGCTGAGTATGCTTCAAAGGGTGGGTCGTCAGACAATAATATCCCCACACCTAAATGAGCTTTTCCTAGTTCTGAAATAATATCTCCTATGGGTATCGCAATTTCTTTAGGGTTAATAACCGAGGTGAATTCAATCCACTCCTTATTAAAATCTTCGCAGTTAATAGCAAGCCTGGTTCCTCCATCAAATTCGAGAAATTCTCTGTTTGATTTTAAAGTAACATCCCCCGTAAACTCAAAGTATGGATCGAGGAAGAAGTTTTGGTTGAGTGGTATTTTCGCCAACGCTACTGTAGAAAAAGACGAATCAACATCAATCTTATCAAAGTAAATAGGCCATTCTAGCCCGTTCACATCCTTGTACAGATATGATGCTGAGGCGTTATAATCTAACCTACCCTTAACGAGAACTGAAGCATCGAAAAACCTATGGTATCTCGTATCTCTATTAGTATAAAAGACTGCATGCTTAAGTGGATCCATTTGGGCATCTCGTCTGACTACCACCTTCCCAGAATCCGGCCATATTTCAGTGTCAGCTATCAGCATGGTTTCAACATTGTGACACTCAACCACGGCATCTCCAACCCTATACATCGCTAGAGTACTTGCGAAACTCAATGAGTCCTGACTAGGGTGTGCTGAAGTGAAGTTAGTGTTGGATTCATTAGCTGTAGTATTTTCTAAGCGGATTTGATCTAGATCCATAAACCACCTGAACTTATCCATAGTACATAGGTACCTTATTGAAGGCAACTCTATCTCTGTCAAGCCTTCATGAGAAATGAAATCTCCGATACGTTCATCGAAATCTATGTCAGCTTTTACGTTTTCGGTTCTGAACGCAAGAGCATTTAAATCATTACCAGCAATCTCGAAGTCTGCTGTATCTGCAGACATACTCCGTTCGGACATATTAAACAATGTGGAGCTTATTGATGCTTCTTCAAACTCAAACTCACCGTTCCCTGTCATACCGTTAGGGTTGAGGTGAATTTCACCTTCTAACATTACATCATCACCGAAACAACGCAACCTCTCCTGCTCAGTTCTTACATCTAACATCTCCACATCTGAGTGTAGTGTGAAATTGCAAATACTAGAGCTTACAGCAGGGACGTGTTTAAGTATTGATGCATTTGTATATGAGGTAGTCATGCCAAAGGCGGAATCAGGCACTAAAACTATATCATTACCCATCATGTGTGAGGTTAAGTAATCAATAGAGCCTGTAGCTTGAAGACCATCCATATTTAATTCCAAATCCGCGTGTAAGACTCCTAAGCCCTCATAAAGAGAAAAGCCTTCCATCGGACTAGATGTTTTAATTCCTAAAGAAAAGTCATCCATTAGTCTCAGATCAACTTTAAGGTCGGGTAGGATTCCTCCAGCAAGGAGTTCTCCAGAAAACAGAAGATTATCTTTAACAAAATTATCTAGTGAATCTATCTCAAATGGATCTAGTGCATATCTGAATCTATTCCTGTGATAAGCTCCTTTATGTATTGAATTACTATCGTAGTATACATATGATGGACCCGTACTGCTAAGTACAGGATAGTTAGGGTAATAGTCAGATTTCCATCCGGATCTGTTAGAGGGGTCGTCTATTTGAATAGTGCCTGTAATTCCGTCTATGGTGTTTCGAATTAGGCGAGTCTTAGGGCGGCCAGACTGGCTGTATTCCCCTACAACCTCAGCTCTAATATGCATCTCATCAACGGCGTTTAAATCTATAGAAAACGCACTGTAATTGAACTCGAAATTATGACCACTGAACTCGAATTTACCCGCCTTAACTCCCCCTGCAAAACTAAAGTTCCTGTCTTTTGACATTGTGATAACACCATCCTCAGGCACAATTATTACATTCTGAGCATCACTAACTCTAAATGCTCTAATGCCATTTATCTGTAATTGTTTATTATTAATTCCCAGCCTAGCATTAGCTCCGGCACTTACGTCTGATCTAAAGGCTAACACATCATAGTCAGCTCGTCCTGCTTTACACTTAAGATGTTTCTCTGCTTTAGGCAACCACTCACACCACTTATCATCTGGATCATAACTCACATAGCCATCAAGGGCTAGATCTATTAGCATTAATTGAACTGTAGGTAGATTTAGTCTTAAAAAAGATGCATATTCTGAAGCGTAAAACCCTGTAATAGGACGGCTATTTATAAATTGCCCCAACTCGGACAAAGGATGTATATGTGCTATACCCATAAGATTGTTATAGTATCCAACATCGAAATTTGATATAGATCTAAAAAAACCCACACCTCTACCCGACAGCAATAAAGAGCCTAATTCAATAGTGGGGCTACCTATTTTCCATGTTAGAGCTTCAACTTTAAATTCAATGTTATGGTATGAGTCTGTAAAAGCCTGCTGACCAACTCCGTCCTTATTTAGGATGAACATCATAGTCCTAATCTTACTATCATATCTAATAGTTAAACCTGGATGATATATGCTGTCATTATCTAGATAAATTGCAAGTTCTGAATCAATAGAACTAAACCCATCTTCATAAAACTTGATGTTGTAAACGTTACAATTAACAAACAGAGTGTCGTCCTTATATATTCTCAGATGCCCCGGGTTTTCTCCCACACCTTTACCATCGATACTAGAGCCACTGATAATAATACCTCCTTCATAGTTAATGTTTGGGAAAATGTTTTCCAATATTAATACATCATCATCAGATTCAAATCTAGGGTAGGCCTTATCCTTTATGTTTCGCGATGACATAACTTTAAATCTCAACTCTCCAGTTAGCTCACTGTCAAATAATTCTGTATGAAACACAACAGGACTTGATTTAAACGAGGTTCCCGAGAGTTTCACGTCATAAGTTGAAAGCTCAGCAAATTGAGTGCTATCATTAAACACTGTGCCTTCCCAATGCACTTCTCCCCCTTTACCCTTCCATTTCGCAAGTGTAGGATAAAACCTGCCGGAGGTGTTATGAATTCTAGCACTATCACCTTTTGCATAGCAAACTAAAAGTCCATCACTCATATCAACATAGGGTAAAGAGTCAACACCTATTTTCATACTCCCTCCTTTGAATTGCCAGACAGAGGATCTGGAATCAGCTATTATTTGGTCTCTAAATAATCCTTCAGATAATTCTAAATATGCATTTAGTTTTTTCCTCCACTTTTTGTTTTCTAAAAAAGCTTTAATTGTTGAATGCCAACCATCCCAAACCACAATATCAATCGCATCCACATCCATTAACACTAAGACACCTTTTAAATACCCTAATACACCTTCAGAAGCCTTAATATGAAACGACTTTAGGTCTATAACTGTAGATATTATCGAGTCTTGAATTGCTGACTCTTGTTGATTAATGAAAACAGGTGCGAACTCCGTCTTAAACCAACTTGCATTTTCACCATCTCCCACGTTTAACTCCTTCTCTAAGAGCTTTACAAATTGATTTGCAGATAGTAGTTTGTCAGTCTTTTCTTGAGCATAGAGAAAAGTACTAGTTCCAAAAAGAATAATAAATATGAGGTTACGCATTAAGAGCCAAGTTAGCAAGAACACACTCAGACATTGCTAGAACTACTCAACAGGTTT
>CAWVZZ010000138.1:0-4948 GCA_963934745.1 uncultured Flavobacteriales bacterium
GTAGCCACGTCTGTTTTGGAATAGAATAACCTGCTTTCCATTTTCAAAAGCCTCCAACATATTATCCCTGAGCAGCTTGGAAAAGCCACCCCTCATACTCCTCTGCTTCTGCTCCTTCTTCAAGTCTGCCACTATAATCTCAGGCATCATCACCCCAGAATACCTCTGTGTTAGATCAACCTTAGTCATTCTTCCCTCTTCTGTAGACCAAACCGTTTCCACACTTGGAGTAGCCGACCCTAAAACGCATGGAACCTTCCATCTATGAGCCATCCAAAGCGCAACGTCTCTGGCGTTATACCGTGGAGCTGGGTCCTGTTGCTTATAGCTAGCTTCGTGTTCCTCATCTACTATAATGAGTCCTAGTTTTTTAAATGGTAGAAATATAGCTGACCTAGCACCCACCACGAGACTGCCCTTTTTATTATCCAACACCTTCAACCAAGTTTCTGTCCTTTCACTAGAATTAAATCTACTGTGATACACCTTCACTTTATTGCCGAAAAACTTCTGCAATCTAACAATCAACTGAGTTGTCAATGCAATTTCAGGCACTAAAAACAATGCCTGCTCTCCAGCATCGAGTGCTTCATTTATGAGGTGGACATATAATTCTGTCTTTCCAGATCCTGTAACACCGTGAAGCAGTACTGGCTTCCTATCTACTAATGACTTCCTAATTGAGGTATAAGCATTGGTTTGGGGTTGAGACAAAACCGGCAACTCCTCAACTTTTCCCTCATAAGCCCCTACCCTATCCACAGCCCTCTCTTCTAGAACGAAGACGTTTTTCTCAACCCATTTCATGACCACAGAAGATGTCACTCCTGCTTTCTTCTGCAACTCAGTTTTCAATACTGCCTCTCCGTTAGGCGCCATCTCTATATAAGCAAGCAACGCCCTCGCCTGAGCAGGAGCTTTCTTTTCCACCCTATCTAGTTCAGCTCCGATCACTCCCACCTCCTCCATCACTTCACTATCTATTCTAATAAAGGTCTTTTTCTTCGCTTTATATTTTTCCTTCAACTCCTCTTCACTTATTGCTAATCCTCTATCGACAAGGAAACGAACTATCCTCTGCGGATGCGCAACCCCTAAAACATCAGCTATCTCCTTCAAATCCATTCCCTCCCTCAACCGCAAAGCATCGAGAAGATTTAATGCGGCATCACTCAAGCCCTCTTCATTTTCTCTGCTCATTTCAACATCAGGATTAACCATAATCCTAGTCTTACTTGCCAGTTTCAGTCCTGCAGGCAGAGCAGCACTAACGACATCCCCTAGTGAACATAGGTAGTACTCGGACATCCACGTCCAGCACTGGGTTTGGGCTACAGTAACAACAGGCCTATCATCCACCACAGCCTCAATTTCCTTAGGCACATAGCCCTGCGGCACTTCATCATGAACCGCCCAAACCACCCCGGTAAGGCGTCTATTCCCAAGCGGCACCACGACCCTCACCCCTACAGCTGGCACCTCCTGGCCAGCCCCCACCATGTACGTCAACACCTTTGGCAAGGCTGCTGGCAAGGCTACATCTAAATAAATTTGAGGGCTTTTGATAACATTCATTATTTGGGTACAAAGTACCACGATATAAGCAGCAATTCCACTTCAAAATTGCGTAATTTTCTCCTATGGCAAATTGTATTTCACATCTATCCCCTGGCGACTCTGCTCCTGACTTTACGACAGTCAATGAGAACGGCGAAAAGCGTACTCTAGCTGACTATGTTGGCAACAAATTCGTTCTTTATTTTTATCCCAGAGATAACACTCCTGGATGCACTACACAGGCTTGTAACCTGACTGAGAATTATTCGGAATTACAAAATCACGGCATTCAGGTTGCAGGCGTTAGCCCTGATTCTGAAGCTAAGCACCTCAAGTTTATTGCAAAGTTCAACATCTGTTTCGAACTGTTTGCCGACGAGGATAAAAGTGTTCACAAAGCTTACGGGGTTTGGGGTACTAAGCAGTTTATGGGCAAGGTCTTCGACGGAACACACAGAACCACCTTCTTAATTGATGAGAAGGGAGTTGTTGTTGAGATAATCGCTAAACCAAAAGTGAAAGATCACACAGCGGAAATTTTAGAGGGTTTCAATTTGTCCTAACGAATATGAATTAAACCCCTACAAATAAAAATGAGTAGGCACAACGTAAGTCCATTACGTACCCACATAAATACCTTCGCTCAAAACAAATAATTATGTCTACAGAACAAGATAAAAAAATGAAAGCACTTCAGCTCACGCTGGACCGCTTAGACAAGACTTACGGAAAAGGTGTGGTGATGAAGCTTGGTGATGCGCCAGTAGAAGAAATAGACAACATTCCTTCTGGATCTTTAACCCTCGACATCGCACTAGGAATAGGAGGATACCCTAAAGGTAGAATCGTGGAGATTTACGGACCTGAATCTTCTGGTAAAACTACTTTAGCTATTCACGCTATTGCTGAGTGCCAAAAGCAAGGAGGCATTTGCGCCTTTGTTGACGCTGAGCACGCCTTCGACAAATACTACGCCGAAGCATTAGGAGTTGACACAGAGAATCTATTGATCTCTCAACCTGACAATGGCGAGCAAGCACTTGAAATAGCGGATAACCTTATTCGATCAGGCGCTATCGATTTATTAGTTATTGACTCCGTTGCAGCCCTCACTCCGCGAGCTGAAATAGAAGGTGAAATGGGTGATGCATCCGTCGGTCTTCAAGCTAGATTGATGTCAAAGGCACTCCGTAAGCTTACGGGAACGATAAGTAAGACTGGTTGCTGCTGCATGTTCATCAATCAGCTTCGTGAAAAGATCGGCGTTATGTTTGGTAATCCAGAAACTACCACAGGAGGTCACGCACTTAAGTTTTACTCTACTGTAAGGCTTGATATTCGTCGCTCAACACAGATAAAGGACGGAGACAAAGTATTAGGAAACAGAACACGAGTGAAGGTTGTGAAAAATAAAATCGCACCACCATTCCGCAAAGCTGAATTTGACATCATCTACGGTCAAGGTATTTCTAAAACTGGTGAGATTATCGACTTAGGGGTTGAAGCAAACATCATCAAGAAGAGTGGCTCTTGGTTCTCTTACGGTGACACTAAGTTAGGTCAGGGACGCGATGCTGTCAGAACCTTACTTAACGATAACCCAGAACTTTTTGAAGAGTTAGAAACAAAGATCAAAGACTCCTTGAAGGATAGTAAGTAGATTAGTATAAGCAATTGCAAATACGTGTTAATGAAATTAAGTTAATGAAGTTTAAGAGACGAAACCTGCTACTAACCATCCTAGCACTATGTGCCGTAAGCTGGTATTATTTCGATTTACAATCGAAGGAAGAGTCTAAGGAGATGTCTGAATACCCAATTGACTCTGAAGTAAATGATGCATCTAGCACCGAATTAGATTCATCAGCGTTTTACGAGGGGGAAATCATAGACAATGCTTCTTCACCCCTGCCTTACTGGGATAGAGCAGGATGGCATTTAAGAAACGGCAGAATTACAGAAGGCTTGTTTGATTTAGACCTAGCTATAGAAGCTGACTCAACATACGGACCGGCTTGGTCTGCTAAAGCTGACGCACTATACTATTTGCAGAAATTCGAGCGTAGCATTCAACACCTTGATATATGTTTAGAGTATTCACCTAACCATATTCCATGTAAACTAAGAAGAGCTGAATTTTATATTCACTTAGACCAATTCGAAGACGCATTCACACTGTTAAATGATGCATTGAGGCTCAATGACCAGTTACACGAAGCGTATTGGATGAAGGGTAAGATGTATCAGGAAGTGGGTGAGTCAGAGAAATGTTTGAGTTCATTCCAAACAGCAGTAGAGGTAAATCCGGACTTCTTTGATGGATTCATAGCACTAGGGATTGCTTACTCAAAACTAGGAAATGACATCGCTATTGATTATTACAAGAGTGCTATTGCTATCAATCCTATGTCAGTAGAGGCTAAGTACAATTTAGCCATGCATTATCAACAGTCCGTTATGCTAGATGAAGCTTTGTCTTTGTATGAAGAGATTCTGACAATTGATTCAACAAATGCCACAGCAGCTTTCAACTCTGGATTCATTCAATTAGAATTTATGGAGAATTATTCTGAGGCTGAAATGTGGTTTAGCGAGGCTATTATAAAGCTACCTAATTATCCTGAGGCCTTATTTTTCAGAGGCCTTACAAGAGAGAGCCAAGCTAAGCTCACAGAAGCCCTTGAAGACTACAACTTAGCTTTACGCATCAAACCTGACTATACAGCTGCGGCTATCGCCAAAAGCAGAGTAATAGACAGTATGAAGTAAACTCGGACAGAGCTCGGACAACAAGCGAAAGGTCGACCTGGAAAATTCCGGGTCGACCATTTTTTTAATTCGAGTTATTCAGGTTGAGTAGGTGGTAACCTACTTAATCTTATCCACCACTGCCTTAAAGGCAACTGGGTGGTTCATTGCTAGATCTGCAAGAACCTTACGGTTCAATTCAATACCAGACTTAGAAAGAGCACCCATGAATTTACTGTACGACATACCGTGCTGACGAGCAGCAGCGTTAATACGTAAAATCCATAAGCTTCGGAATTGACGCTTGCGAAGTTTCCTTCCAATGTAAGCGTAACACATTGCTTTTTCTACAGCATTCTTAGCTACTGTATAGACGTTTTTACGAGCACCGAAGTACCCTTTCGCCATTTTTAGAACCTTCTTTCGGCGAGTTCTAGACGCCACTGCATTCCTTGAACGAGGCATAGGTTAAATGTTTTTAGGTATATGGTGAAGAAACTTTCGAATCTTACTTGAAACCAGCTACCGGGTTAATTAGACCAGAATTGAGTAAAATCAGACGCAGAGTTGTCTCTTGATGTTCGGCGTATCGGCCTTACTGACCAATGTGCTGTGAGTCAAGTTACGTTTCTGCTTAGTACCT
>CAWVZZ010000139.1:0-4921 GCA_963934745.1 uncultured Flavobacteriales bacterium
GGAGTTTCTGAATCAGGACCATCTGCCCAAAACTCTGCTATAACTCTACCGTAATCTCCTCTCGGTACAATGTTAGGCTCATACGCTTCACCAGTATATGGGTTTACTTCGTGCCCGTTTCCACCGAAAGAACCGTCTTCATTATGCCAAGCCACTAGTCCGCCATTCTCCCAATCGTAAAACTGTGCAAAATCCTCTACAGCTGGAATGCTTCCATCGTATAAAAGCGAAGCTGGGCTTATATCCCACATAACACCATCTGTGGGGTCGAGATGTTGTGACCAATTTATCACCATTCCGAAACCCCACTTGTAGTAACTATCCTCAAAGTTTGAGTAAACATTAGTGTCTAGATAAACCGGAGGGCCGGGATTATGGTAGGTGTTGTAAATACATCCGTCGCGCTCTGTGGTGGTTTTATTAGAGTCGCGAAGTGCAAAACCATCAACTTCTCCCCACTCAGAACCTAGAAATGGAGGGGTTGAAGTGAGTAGCTCGCCGCTTTGGTCTATAGCATAAGAAAGCTCAATAGGCTGCCAAGTGTTAGGGTCAACAAGTCCGTTAGTTCCAGGCTCCTCAGGGAGGATGTTAGGATTCGTAGTCTCATAGCAAGTGCTAGCGTAATCATTCATTTCGTTAGCGCCATCCTGCATACCATATGCAATGATTTGGGCTCCTAAATAGTTACCTAAAGCAGCAGGGCCATCATTCAAGTAGTCAGTTGAAACGATCGCCGTATCCAACTCTAGATCCACCATTCTAGCTCTAATATTAGCCATAGTAGATTCAGCCTGTGGAGAGTTCCCATATCTATGATTCATCAACCTATAAACGGCAAAGCTCATAGAAATTTCCTGAGCTTCTTTACGTTCAACCAAATCTTCAGGAATATTGAAATTCTCATTATCAAACGCACATGAATAATCTCCAAGTGTTTCACCTAGGAAATAATGTAACGATGATGTCGTGTCATATGCTGCCCAGCAATCATACATAATAATACTCGAGTGGAGCAGATTTCTTGCGTGTACTGTTGGGCGAGCGAAGTCATTACGAATACCTTCTAACACCTCTTCATTCCAATGTGTTGCAACTGAAGCTTCTTGTGCTCTAACAGTTGTGTTTAAGGACACAAAACAAAACAAAATAGCTAGAAATAATACGTTTTTCATAATTAGATATTTACGAGGTATTAAAAATAGAGCTAATCTGATAACTACACAAGACTTATAGGAAAAAGCTTAGATTGCAGGAACTTAAATCAGCACTTAGGTAAATGTTATCAAAAAAGGCACAATACGCATTTAAAGCTTTGACAGTTTTAACACAACACGAAGGAGAAGGACCTATTCCGATCAGCTTCATTGTCAAAGAGCATCTCATTAGCATTAAGTTTTTAGAGACAATCCTATTAGAACTAAGACATGGCGGAGTACTTGGAAGTAAAAAAGGTAAAGGTGGTGGCTACTATTTAATTGCCCCAGCAAAAACAATTTCCTTTGCACAAGTTATTAGAATACTAGATGGTCCTATAGCTCCATTAAAATGTGTCTCATTAAACTTTTATGAAAAGTGTGATGATTGCAATGAGCTTGAGTGTGGATTGAATACCGTTATGTGCGTTGTTAGAGATGCTAAATTGCAGGTTTTAGAAAACACTTCATTAGCCGACTTGATTAAATAGCTTTAATCCCATAAGTTTTATAGGATTATATCGTAGTTTCGCGCTATGACTAGTCAACTACTGCCCCCTCAAACTCAGTGCAGACCCTATAATAGCTTTGGAAGAACTCTGCAAGGAGTATCCTGACCAGGTGGTATTTACGACATCTTTGGGATTAGAGGGTCAGGCATTGACCGATATCATTGCTAGAAACAATATCAAAGTTCGACTAGTAACTTTAGACACTGGAAGGTTGTTCCCAGAAACATATAACTTAATTGATAGAACCAAATCCAAATATGGAATTGAAATAAAGAGTTACTTCCCCGACACAATGTCAATAGAAGATTTCGTCAATGAAAATGGTATGAACTCAATGTTTAACTCTGTTGAATGCAGAAAAACCTGTTGTAGAATACGTAAAATTGACCCTCTCTACAGAGCGCTTGAAGGAGCAAAGATTTGGGTTACTGGTTTGAGAAATGATCAGTCAGAAAACAGAGCAGACCTACCAAGGATAGAAAGGGACTCACTTACAGGATTGATGAAATTCAATCCAATTACTGACTGGTCAGATTTTGAGCTGAAATCATGTATAAATTCCAACAGCGTACCGACGAACACATTGCACAGAAAAGGATATCCATCAATAGGTTGTGAGCCTTGCACAAGAGCTATTACTTCTGATGAACATCCACGCGCGGGAAGATGGTGGTGGGAGCAGTCATCCCAAGAATGTGGATTTCATAAGGGTTAAATTAAGACATAGTACTTAAATTTAGAGTCATGAAACTGACTCAGGTTATCTATTTTTCTGGATTATGCTGGTTTCTGGCGTCGTGCAATTATCTAAACACCGAGCCCACGACTCTCAGCATTATTCTCTCAAAGCAAAACTCCTCTAACTCGTGTCAAGAATTCATCGAGCGCCTTGACACAACTTTAGAGTGGAGATGGGTGGATGCGTATTCGCTTAATGATTCAGAATTGGAGCATGAATTACAAATAGCATCTGGAATTATTATGACTGGTGGAGTAGATATCCATCCCGGTGAATATGGCTCAGCTGCTGACACTATAAGATGTGGAACTATTGATCTCTTTCGTGATAGAGTCGAAATACAAATTCTCGAGTTTGTAGACTCAACAAAAACTCCATGCCTTGGGGTTTGTAGAGGTTTACAAATAATGAATGTCCATGCAAGCGGTACTCTGCATCCCCACCTTCCCGACACACTTAGTGAAATTCATAGAGGTTCAGATGGCGCAACTATTCACAGAATTGAAATAACAAAGAGCTTGGGGCTGTTCCCTATTGCTAAAGGCGATACGGCGAACGTTGTTAGTAATCATCATCAGGGTATATCTAGACTTGGTGACAAATTGGAGGTTTGGGCAGTTTCAGAAGATGGCCTTGCTGAAGGAATACGCAGAACAGACACCGTTTCATACCCCTTTTACCTTGGAGTTCAATGGCATCCAGAAAGGATGGGAAAAGGTAATTTATTATCAGATCCTATAGGCATTAGCTTCATTGAAGCCATTTTAAAAACGAAATGAAAAAACTGATAATATTATTTTTCTTAAGTGTTAGCTTTTATGCATTCACTCAAGAGCAGACACTCGGATTATTCATGAATGATGCTGAGTCATATAATGGATATACAATTATCGCACCCACATCTTCTAAAATAGTATTCTTGATTGACAATTGCGGTCAGGTTGTACACGAGTGGGAAAGTGAATATAAATCGGGGTTAATGACATATTTAAGCGAGGATGGATACTTGCTTAGAGCTGGGAATATCAGCAATGACATCTTCCAAACCGGTGGTGCCGGAGGAATTATTGAAAAAATAGATTGGAATTCAGAAGTGATTTGGTCATACGAATGGGCTTCTGAAACCGGATATCAACATCATGACATTGAAGAGCTACCTAATGGGAATATTTTAATCTTAGCCTGGGAATTACATACTGCTGAAGATGCTATCTCTAGAGGTAGGTTGCCACAAAACACCGGCAATAATGTCTGGGCGACACATATAATAGAGATAGAACCTACTATGCCTACAGGGGGGAATATTGTTTGGGAGTGGAGGTTGTGGGATCATATGGTCCAAAACACAGATATGTATCTACCTGAATATGGTCAAATCAATGAACATCCCAGAAAAGTCAACATCAATTACGAAGCTACTGGCGGCACAACATTAAGTGCTCAAGACTGGATTCATACTAATTCTATTGACTACAGCGAGGGTTTGGACCAAATAATAATCAGTTCAAGAATATTTAATGAATTCTGGATTATCGATCATAGTCATTCCACTGAAATAACTAAATCTATTCCGGGAGACTTGATGTATCGTTGGGGCAACCCCGAAGCTTATGATAGAGGAAATGTTGCAGATAAAAAATTATTCAAACAACACGATTGTAAATGGATAGAAAATGGATTGTCTGGGGAAGGTGATATTTTGCTATTTAGTAACGGAAACGATAGACCCGAAGGTAATTATAGTACTGTTGAACAGATTACACCTATAGAAATGGTAGATGGAACCTACCCTATTTCAAACAATGAGCCCTTCGGCCCCACATCAGCGACCTGGATCTATCCTCAGGTATTTGATGAAGAGTTTTATTCTCAAAACGTTAGTGGTGCTCAAAGACTACCTAACGGTAACACACTTATTTGCGAAGGTGCATCTGGAGAAATTTTTGAAATAAATGGTGACAATGAAATTGTATGGAAATACGTAAACCCTTTATCTAAATTCGGACCATTAGAACAAGGTTCTACCCCTTCACTGACAGCTGTATTCAGATCCCTTAGATATTCAAGTGATTATCCCGCACTAATAAATGTTGATCTCACTCCTCATGGAAATATGGAGCTGAACCCGCTAACATCTTATTGTGAATTTTACAATAATATCGACTGTTACGGGGACTTTAATTCAGATGAAGTGATTACTGTATCTGACATATTACTCCTAATTGTAGAGCTCACGTGTTTAGAGGATTGTTATACTGACTTAGATTTTGATGGCAGCTCTGGCGTATCCGACCTGCTTATCCTACTCACAATATTCGGTTCTAATTGTAATTAGAATAAAATGTGTTTTCAATGCTTGGATATGAAAAAGAGTGACTACCTTTGACGTCCGCTTTAGCGCTGGATTTTATGCCCCAGCACATAGCTAAATCGGAACCTCATCGCGGGGTGGAGCAGTTGGTAGCTCGTCGGGCTCA
>CAWVZZ010000140.1:0-4697 GCA_963934745.1 uncultured Flavobacteriales bacterium
TGCCGAAAAATCTAGTCATAGTCGAGTCACCTGCAAAGGCAAAAACAATTGAAGGTTACCTAGGAAAGGACTTCATTGTGAAATCTAGCTTTGGTCACATCAGAGATCTCAAGAAAGGAGACAAAGCGATTGACATCGACAATGAATTCGAGCCGCAGTACGAGATTACCGCCGACAAAAAAAAGGTTATAGCTGATTTAAAGAAGGCGATGAAGGGGACGGAAATGGTTTGGTTAGCAACAGATGAGGATAGAGAGGGGGAGGCAATTTCATGGCATTTGGTGGAAGCTTTAGGTTTAAAACCAGAAAACACAAAGCGAATTGTTTTTCACGAAATCACTAAACCTGCAATTCTTAAAGCTATAGAAAACCCACGCGAAGTGGATATCAATCTCGTTAATGCACAACAAGCTCGAAGAGTATTAGACAGGCTTGTGGGCTTCAACCTTAGCCCAGTTCTATGGAAAAAAGTGAAGCCTGGTCTTAGTGCTGGACGGGTGCAAAGTGTGGGTGTTAGAATTATCGTGGAGAGGGAGAAGGAGATTGAAGCACATGTCCCATCATATAAATTTAGAGTCGTAGGGGAATTTAAAACAAGCAACGGCAAGAGTGTAAAAGCGGAATGTAAAACTCGTTTTGAAACAGAAGCCGATGCAAAATCATTTCTTGACAAGTGCAACGGATCCTCTCACACGGTAAGCTCTCTAGAAACAAAACCAGGACTTAAAAAGCCTACTGCTCCATTTACAACTTCTACTATTCAGCAGGAAGCATCTAGAAAATTAGGATTCTCTGTTTCACGCACTATGAGCGCAGCCCAGAAGCTTTACGAAGCAGGACTCATCACTTACATGCGTACAGACTCAGTTACCATGAGCGATCTAGCACTCGATGGAGCAGCATCTTTCATCTCATCTACATATGGTGCAGAATATTCGGAAACCCGAGTATATCAGAATAAATCGAAAGGAGCGCAGGAAGCTCACGAGGCGATAAGACCTACCGATTTCGCTGTCAGTACATACAAAGGAAGGGTTGATGAAGAAAAACTTTATGGGCTTATTTGGAAGAGAGCTATTTCTTCTCAAATGGCAAATGCTAGACTTGAAAAAACCACTGTTAAAATAGATATTTCTAATAGTAGTGAAGTATTTACAGCGAAAGGCGAGGTGATTACTTTTGAAGGTTTTTTAAAAGTATATCTTGAGGGGACCGATGATGAAAACGAGGAGGATACAAAAGGCTTATTAGCTCAGATGACTCAAGGCGAAGTCATGCAAAGAGACGCTATAGTTGCCACACAACGATTTACAAATCATCCACCGCGTTATACTGAGGCTAGTTTAGTGAAAAAGCTTGAAGAGCTTGGAGTAGGTCGTCCCTCAACGTATGCATCAACCATCAACACTATACAAAAACGTAGATACGTGGATATACCAGAAAGGGAGGGGACTCTTCGCGATTACTCAGTATTAACATTAGTAGACAGCACTGTAGAATCTGCTGTACAAACTGAGAACACTGGTGCAGAACGAAATAAGCTTGCACCTACAGATATCGGCTACGTTGTCAATGATTTCTTAATCGAGCATTTCGGTGAAATTCTTGACTATCACTTTACAGCAGGTGTTGAAGAGCAATTCGATATCGTTTCTCAAGGACAGCAAAACTGGACTGATATGATAAAGGATTTCTACGCTCCATTTAAAGACACGGTTGATAAAACAACTGAAATTGCGAACCGTGCTGATGGAGAACGAATCCTAGGTGATGACCCAGAAACAGGCAGGCAAATATTAGTAAGAATTGGAAAGTTCGGACCTATGGCCCAGCTAGGTGCATCTGGGGAAGAGGATCAGAAGTTCTCATCACTACAAGATGGTCAGTCAATCAGATCAGTAACGCTAGATGACGCATTATTACTGTTTAAACTACCTAGAGACCTCGGTGAATTCGAAGGCAAGGTGGTGAAAACAAGCATTGGTAGATTCGGACCATATGTTGCTCACAACTCTAAATTCGTCAGTATAAAGAAGGATAGTGACGATAACCCATACACACTAGAACTACCTAGAGCAATTGAGATTATTGAAGAAAAAAGAGCAGCTGATAAAGCCGCTTTACTTCGCGTTTTCGAGGAAGATGAAGATATTAGAATTATCGAGGGACGTTGGGGGCCATTCATTAAAGCTGGCAAGAAAAACGTGAAAATACCCAAAGGCGAAGAGTGGGAAAGCATCGACTTCTTAAGAGCTCAAGAATTGATCGTAGAACACGACAATCGCCCTCCTAGTAAGAGGAAGG
This sequence comes from uncultured Flavobacteriales bacterium, assembly GCA_963934745.1. GTDB lineage: Bacteria > Bacteroidota > Bacteroidia > Flavobacteriales_D > Sanyastnellaceae > UBA974. Next base: position 2,305 of record CAWVZZ010000140.1, read on the forward strand.
GTGGGAAAGGCAGGCGGAAATAACAATTCAGTGTGGACTGTATTTTAAAACCGATGTAAAATCACCGGTTTCGCGTGCGTTATTGTGCCCGATTGTATAGATACCACACATGAGTCAAAGATTATTCGAACTACTACAGCCCGTTCAGCAAATTGCTTATAGCAACCCTGAGGGAACAGCACGTATAGTTGATAAAATAGAAATTCATCGCTTCGATCTAGAGCCTTCAATTGAAGGGTTCCGGGTGGCGTTATTTGGAGTTAATGACGGTAGGAACAGTGGAGACAATGAAGGCTGTTCTGCTGGCCCAGACGCTATCCGGTCTTGGTTATATCGCTTAACCCCCCAAACACGCTGGGCACCAGTAATTGATTTAGGAGATGTAAGATCTAGTTTTAATGAAGAAGACACCGAATCTGCAGTAATTGCTATTGTGGCTGAATTAGTCCAAATGGGAATCATCCCTATCATGTTAGGAGGCGGTCAAGACTTAACCTATGCGATGTATTCTGCTTTAGAAAGTATAGGTAGGCCTATTAATGTGGTGACTGTAGACCAAAGACTAGATTTCGGCGGAGACCCCGAAACACATACTTCCAGAAACTTTATGAATAAAGTGGTACTACACGAACCTAATTATTTATTCGATTACGTCAATGTGGGTCACCAAGGATATTTATCTGATCCAGACACTTTAGAACTTCTAGAGCGTCTACAATTTGAAGCTATACGATTAGGAGAGGTTCATTCTAACACAAAGCTTATCGAACCTACACTCAGAAATGCAGATTTAATATCTATAGACCTGGGAAGCATTAGAGCGGCAGATCATCCTGCTTCTGTACATGCAGGGCCTAACGGTATCACAGCTTCAGAGATATGTCAAATAGCCCGATATGCTGGACTAAGTGACAGAATGGTTGCTATGGGAGTATTCGAACACAACCCTGATTTAGATGATAGAGGAAGAGGAGCTCATCTTGCAGCACAGGTGGTTTGGCACATGTTAGATGGTATCTTCTTTCAGACAGGCGACCACCCCAAATGTAGCTCTGAAGAATACACTCGATACGTAGTGGACCTACCCGGAAATGATCATGAAGTGGCGTTTTTTAAGTCCTCGAGAAGTGATAGATGGTGGATGGACGTTCCCATCCCTAATTCAAAGGTGAATAAAAATGACGTGCATCATCTCGTGCCATGTGCTTATGAGGATTATAAAGAAGCTGCAAGTGGTCAATTACCTGACCGTTGGTGGCGAACATATCAGAAATTAGCATGATAATATCTGAAAATTCCTTATCTTGCCACACTTCGGTTAACCCCGAAACCTGTGAAACCCTTGAAATCAACGAGTTAACATGATTCGTAGTTATTTACTTATGTCAATAGTTGTCCTAATGGCCGCTTCAATGAGCGCTCAACAGGACCCTCAGTTTACCCAATGGTATATGGACCACACAACGTCCAATATTGCCGCTGCGGGCCAAACTAATCTTACTAACGTTAATGGTTTTTATAGAAACCAATGGGTGGGGCTCGATAAAGCTCCCGTAACGACTTTGTTTAACCTAGATGGTCAGCTTGGATTCATGCCAGGAGCTTTCGGAATTCAATTCTACCAAGATGAGTTGGGCCCTGAAAACAACACTATGGTGAAACTAGGTTATGCATATTCCCTTGCTCCCTTCTCTGGTGGAACTGTTATTAGTTTCGGGACATCCGTCAGCTACTTCAGTAAGAAACTCGGTAACAACTGGATTGCTATTGATCCATGGCAAGAAGATGATGCAATACCGAATGATCAAATGACAGCGTCAGCTATCGATTTAGATTTTGGGGTTTATATGCACAACCAAGACAAGTACTATGTGGGTCTATCGTCTACACACCTCCTACAGTCTGAGCTTTCTCAAATGAGCATCACACCTGCAAGACATTATTACGCAATGTCAGGTTACAATTTCGCTCTTAATGGCGACAACTTAGTACTAAGATCTAACTTCCTAGCAAAAACAGATTTTAATGCTACAGCCATAGACTTCAACGTAAATGTTTTGATACAGGAAATGTTCTGGGTCGGTGCATCATGGAGACCTAACGATGCTGTCTCCCCTGTCGCGGGCTTACAACATCGTATTGTTAAAAAGGATCCCGTTAGCTACAACGAGCAGTTCTTTAGACTTGGCTACTCTTACGATATCACGACATCTGAACTACAGACATTCTCGTCTGGTTCACACGAAATTTTTCTCTCTTACTCTTTTAAGTTTGAGTCAACACCTATTCAAAATAGGTATGCTAATCCACGCTTCTTATAATAATCTATTATTAAAAGCCGTATATTAAATACCTCCTGTAAAAATGAAACAATTACTCAATATGAATAAGTT
>CAWVZZ010000141.1:0-4677 GCA_963934745.1 uncultured Flavobacteriales bacterium
GCGAGGCACTGCTAGATTCGCTGTTAAACTCTGAGAGTTCGAGAGCTTCAGGAAAATAAATAACAGAGTCCTTATTGCTTTTAACAGAATACCCTATCACTTCAAGTGAAGAAGAATGGAAGTTTTTAAGCAACAGCTCAGAACTAGTTTGGGTGTACGCATTTAACGCAATTTCCTCATACAAAACATTTGGAGGAAGTTCACTAAAAGACTGTTCTGCCACTTCAACCCGCACCTTCTCGAATTTGAAGCTATTCAAAAGCTCACGCAATTGAGCTGCATTGGAGAAAAAGTAATCTTCATTGAACTCATAGAAAGGATACTCGTATTGAAGGAGTGTTTCGAGAGTATTAATTTCTTCCTCAAGCTCTGAGATTGTCGACGTTAGAAAATCCTGGGATGAGTATTTATGCACATAACTCAAGTACAGACTGTTCAGCTCCGAGTTAAACAACAGGACTTCTGTGAGGGTGTGAGACTTTTTAAGCAACCAATTAACTCCGAGCATGTCAACAGAGTTACTCACCTCGTCTAGTTTTGTGAAGCAATCGAAGGCTATGGGTTCTAATTTTCCGGTGATGGGATTCATGTAATGGCGTTGGTTGTGCCAAATCAGCCCATGCTTCCCATTCAACACATCACTTAAAGCTAGGAATTTAGCTAGAGACTCCAAATCGAAATAATCATCTACATTCACATCGTGATTTCTGTAGCGGTCCATATGATCTACGGCTATTTCAAAAGCCTCTTTGAGAGTAGGAGTTTTATAGGTCTTTTTATTCTTGAACGGAAGTATTTCGGAGGCCATAAGTGTAGGAAGGGAGTAAAACTGCTTTTCATTAGTCTCTACTAAATGCTGCTCCCAAACACCTGACTCGTCGTATTTGACAATGGGGCCCTCTCTACGGTTATTACGTTCTAAAAGCTGCTTATCGAAATGTTCTTCTAGAGCATAAACACCCATTTGCTGTCCATTCACGAAAACAGACACGAACTCATATTTCGTTGTCAGCACGTCTTCTCTCTCAAAAAGTTTATGTGCGAACCACTCCATCATAAAGGAGCGAGTTGAAGGGTTTTGGATGGAGAATTTCTTCAACCCACTGTAAGCGTAATTGCCAGATATCTTAATTCTAAAAGACCATTTATCAGACTCAACATGATCAACCCAATCCCCTTTAATTCTCAATTTTATTGGAATACGAACTTCATCATCAGTGATGAAAGCATTCACGTACTTTTTTAAATCCCCCGTGATAACTCCCCTTTCTAATGCTAGTTCCCTGTATAGGGATATTTGGGCAAGTTCAGCAGGGGCTAATTCTATTCTTAACTCTTTCACGGGTGAAGTCACGGGAGGTAACCTATGCTGTAAAAAGCCCTCAATACTTAGATCATCAAAGTATGCGGGATTACTGGATTTATTTAGAGCATACATTTTCAATTCCGAGTAATCTTCGTTAGCTATAAAGACCGTTTTTATCAGTCCCCAGCCGTTATCCTCATCAATAATAATGTGGTTTTTCTTATAAAACTTACCCGATTCTCCGTCACCTGAGATGATGAAAGTTCCAGGCTCTGCTTCAAGACTCATCCACATAGAAATAATGTATGAATCTCCCTTTTTTACGTCGCTTAGCATTAAAACGAAACCGTATGGATTTTCCGCATCTAAGATCAGTGACTTTTTCCCAGTTCTAAAAAATTCCTCAGAACGATGCGTGGAACCTTCTAATAAATATTCTCCTGCTACCAGTTTACCGTCTACGACATCTTCAGCACTAGAAGAGAGATTTAACGACTTCAAATCTCCCACGTCATAAAAATCAGAGCAGGAAGAGACAAAGAATAATAGCGGAAGAATCCAATATAAAACCCTACACATGTGAAATGAATTTAAGGTTTTTAGAATCAAAATTTAGATGCGAAATCTGTAAAAGCACCAGCTTGATTATCCTTCTCAGAAACTAAAGGCTCGTCATTGAGAGACCAGTCAATGGCTAACTCCGAGTCTTTCCAAAGTAAACTCTCCTCAGCAGATGGATTGTAAAAAGATGTGCATTTATACGACACTCGAGTGTCATCTTCAAGTGCGAGAAAACCATGAGCGAAGCCCTCTGGAATCCAGAACTGTTTTCTGTTAGAAGCTGACAACAACACCTGTACGTGCTGACCATAAGTCGGTGAGGCTTTCCTTATATCGACTGCCACATCAATAACAGAACCCTGAACTACTCTCACAAGCTTACCCATCCCGTAAGGTGGGGTTTGGAAGTGAAGACCTCTAAGAACACCACGGACAGAAACACTCTCATTATCTTGAACAAAGACAACATCGGTTCCAGTAGCTTCATAGAAATCTCTTTGAGAGAAAGTTTCCGAAAACACTCCACGTTCGTCCTTAAACGTTGACGGTAGTAGGACTACTAATCCCTCAATGGATGTTTTCTCGATTTCAAGCGCCATAAATGACAATATTATGATATTAAATTCACCCCTAAAGAGTTCGTCCGAAAGATAAGGCGTCTAACTTCGCGTTAAGTTCAGAAACAGTTGGAAAATAACACACATAGACTCCGGGCTATAGAACCCACAGATGTGCCCACTTTGTTGCGTCTCGAAAACGACGCATCAATGTGGTGGTTAGGTGCTACTATTACTCCCTACTCAGAGGCTACCATGATTAAGTACGCAACTGGTGGACATGACCTTCACAGGGATAAGCAGCTGAGGCTGATGCTGGATTGGAAAACGGAAAACGGATGGATTACTGTAGGGGCTATGGATTTATACGATTTCGACGCGGGCAACATGAGAGCCGGAGTAGGGGTTGCTATTGAGGCAGACGCTAGACGCAAGGGGCATGCAGCCGTGGGGCTGGAATTATTTAAAAAGTATGGGTTAGAGACACTAGGGCTGCACCAGTTATATGCAGAAGTGCCTTCTAGCCATACACCTAGCATGAAGCTTTTTGAGCGATGTGGATTTACTGCTACTGAACAAAGAAAGGACTGGCTGAAGGTTAATGGCGAGTGGAAAGATGTAATTTTGTTTCAAACTTTCTCTAAATACTGAAAATATGCTTCGTAGAATGCTAAAGGCGATGGTGAAAAAATATGGGTGGAAGTTTTTAATATATGGCGGAATAGGAAAACTCATATCACTGACCATTTTTGTGGGGCTTTTAGGACACTGGTATGGCGGACTACTAAATAATGAAGAAGCAGTGGCGACCATTTACCTTATTCCTGGCAGCACCACTGAGGAAATGCTCGCAGAAGTAGACAGCGCAGTGAGTAGAGCGGGTGGTCATGGAGATCGTATAGCGAGGGTGCTTTGGGTGAGGGGTTGGGGTGATAGATTGAAACCAGGCAAATATGAACTTGGAGGGAACCTTACAATTGGAGAGGCTGCTAATACGCTTGTGACGGGAAAAAGGGGCGACGTTAGAGTCGTGGTTCCATCATCAAGGGACCTAGCTGTAATCGCAGGAAAAATTGCCATGCCCATTTATGCTGATAGCTTAGAAATACTTAGGCTCATTGAGCCAGACAGCATTAGATGGCAGATTATACCTAATACATACAATATGTATTGGGAAACAAACGCAGAAGTAGCCGTTGAAAGATTGCTAAAGGAAAGTAAAAAATGGTGGACGGAAGATAGGATAGCTAAAGCAAAAGCTCAGGGATTGACACCAGAAGAAGCTGTAATCCTCGCATCGATAGTTCAGGCAGAAACAAAATCTCTAAGTGAAGCTCCTACAGTAGCTGGACTTTATCTGAATAGGCTTAAAATTGGCCAAGCCCTCCAAGCAGACCCAACAGTAATTTACGCCGTGGGTGATGCTTCAATAAGACGAGTGTTAAGAGAGCATCTTGTATTTGAATCGCCATACAACACATACCTTCACACGGGATTACCTCCCGGAACGATAAGAACACCGGAACCTACTTTTATTGAGGCTGTTCTAAATGCCGAGGTGCATGACTATTTATTCATGTGTGCTGAACCTGGGAGAACTGGCAAGCATAGCTTCGCCGTCAATTTCAATCAGCATAAGCGTAACGCAAGGAAATTTCAGCGGTGGCTGAATAGCGAGAATATCTACAGGTAATGCGGATTACAGCGATATCGCTAGTCGTAATTATTTCATTGTTAAACATCTCGAATATATTTTCTCAATCGCTAAAGCCATATATACAGAAAGAAATCCACGCCTACCGTTTAAGTGAAAACGAGACTATAGTTATTGATGGCGATGGAGATGATGCGGTGTGGGGAGAAGTCGCACCGAGCTCCGGGTTCACTCAACATAATCCCAACCCTTATGCAGATCCATCTCAAAAAACCATTGTACGGATAGCCTACGACACCGAAGCAATTTATGTTCTCGGGGTGATGTTAGACACAGCGCCGGATTCCATACTAATGCAACTCTCAGAAAGGGATAGGTTAGAGAATACAGACGAGTTTGGGTTTTGGTTCTCGCCATATAACGACGGAAGTAACGGGTTTATATTCGTTACGTCCCCTGCAGGAATTCAAGTAGATATGCTAGTCTCATCCGGAGGCTTGGATAGTGGTTGGGATGCAGTTTGGGAGGTAGAGACTTCATTAAATGCAGAAGGATGGGTGGCTGAGTTTAAGATCCCATGGTCGGCACTCAGATTCTCG
>CAWVZZ010000142.1:0-4634 GCA_963934745.1 uncultured Flavobacteriales bacterium
TTTCTATAAAACTAGCGATGTTGTCGCGGACTATTTTTGGGATTTTAATATCATAATCTTCAGCATCTACGTAAAAAACAGAGTCAAGAGTCCAAGAGTTTTCTTTAAATAAAATAGTTCCTAAAGCACTCACTTCGTTTTCTACTCCGTGGATAGTTAATGTTCCAGAAGCAATAATGTCATGAGTTTCACCATTAGCAAAATCGTCTGTCCAGTTTTTTATGTTGCCTCTGAAAGTGGAGTTAGGGAAAGATTCAGTTTCCATATAGTTTTCATTAAAGTGTTCCTCCATTAAAGCCCTGTCGAAATGAAATGCGCGAATTGGCACTTGGAATGCGATGCTGCCATTTGACATATCTAAAACGGAGCTACTTTGGTTGTTTTCGGCTATAATATTTTCTATAAGTGTTTCACTTAAGAATGACACATTTACATTGCGAGATATGTATTGTTGGGCAGAAACGTCTAAGCTTGAGATCATTACAATCCCTAGAATGATTTGTGCAATTTTCGTGAATTTCATGGTGCTCATATTAGTTATTTGGTGCTCCATCTAATGCCCAGGCCTTGATTTTATCTATTTGGCATATAGTAAGAGACTCCGAAGGGGGCATAGCGTCATCAGCGCCCTGGCTAAGTTCGATTAGTTCTATCAACAACTCCGCAGCTATGACCTCGTTTCTAACAGCCTCATACTGAGTGAGGTCCAGCGAAGCCTCGGCGTCAACCGATCCATGACAAGAGTAGCAGTTACTCGATAGGATAGGTACTATGTCAGTGGAATAACTCACCTCCAAAGTGTCACACAGTAGATCCGCATACAGCTCATCCTCAATGTCATACGTACAGCCGACAGTGGAGAAAAACGCACATGAGATAGCGCAAAACGATAATAATATTACTATTGGAGATTTCATCTAGTGAATTCAAAGATGTAAACACTAAGTTAACGTATGAATGTTCTCCGGCGATAATTGTTTAACTTAGTTTTATGACTCCAGCAGAAAAATATCGTGAGAACCTTCAGTTACTCGAAGAAGAATTGTTGATTGCAGCAACTCAATATGCCCTGGCCTGGAAGTTTGGAAACTGGACTGCTCGTCAAAGAATGTTGACGGTCCATGAGCGTCTCTTGAGAAATGTGAGGTATGAGCTTCAGGATCTATACGATGTAACTAACTTGGAGGAAGATGAGTTTCGTAAGGAGTTTATTAAAACCTTCAATTTGTGGGTGGGGTCGCTACCTAAGCTTGCGAAAGAGCAACTGGACCTAATTAAAAATTACACCGACGTGTTTGTTGACGACGATGATGAGTAGACATGGATTTGAGACGGCCTAATTCTCTGTGCAACCATTATTATAATTTTTTAGTTTTAAGTACATGAAACAATACTCGACCTGCTTTCTCCTTACCGTATTTCTAGTGTCAAGTCTTTCCAGTTTTTCGCAAACACAAACTTCACCATCCGATTATTGGTTGAGTATCGACACACAGTCGGACGCCCCTACGATTCAGCCATCCGAGTATATAGTGATGGGAGTGGAGGTGAATTCGCTGAGAACTTTATTGTCATCTGCCCCATACGAAAAGGAGGTTAGTGCTTCGAACTCTTCTTCGATCATATCCCTTCCGATGCCGGACGGTTCCTTCGAGTCTTTCTCCTTCGTAAACGCACCTATTATGTCCCCGGAACTCTCGGCTAGGTTCCCGGAGATACAAGTTTATTTAGGCCAGGGAATTGATACACCATCCTCTATTGTTCGGTTTGACTTAACGCCTCAAGGATTTCACGCCATGATATTAACAGCCGGTGAGACGATATACATCGACCCATTTAATCCCGGAGACCTCACTCGTTGTATCAGCTACACAAAGTCCAGTTTTTACAAGACCACAGAAAAGCAGATGGAGGAGTGTATTGTAGACATGGCAGCAGTTTCTGGTTTTTCCCCGGTAACACCTAAGTCGTCACAAAACGGAAAGCAGGTCCTGCAAATGGGAATGCAGAAGTCAAGTGTTGTGACAGCAAACGGGTCTTCGCTCAGAACATATAGACTTGCTCTTGCATGTACTGGTGAGTACGCAACGTATCACGGAGGTACAACTTCAGGAGCACTCTCCGCTATGAATACCACCATGGCTAGGGTGAACGCTGTTTTTGAAAGGGATGTGTGTTTAAGGATGGTTTTGGTCTCAAATAATGATGATATAATTTTCCTTAACAGTGGTTCAGATCCATATACTAACGAGAATGGTTCAAGTATGTTATCCCAAAATCAATCGACTTGTAACAGCTATATCGGTTCTTCGAATTATGATATAGGTCATGTGTTTTCTACTGGTGGTGGTGGTATAGCGTCGCTTCAGTCTCCGTGTAATTCTAACTATAAGGCTAGGGGAGTGACGGGAAGGTATTCGCCTGTAGGTGACCCTTTCGACATTGATTATGTGGCCCATGAAATCGGTCACCAATGGGGAGCTAACCACACTCAAAACAACAGCTGTAACAGAGCCAGTAGCGCTGCATATGAGCCTGGATCTGCTTCTACGATAATGGGGTATGCGGGGATATGCTCGCCTAATCTTCAGAATAACTCTGACGATCATTTTCACAATAAGAGTATAAATGAAATGATTTCATTTACTGTTTATGGAAGTGGTAATAATTGCGATACTCCTTCGTCAACAGGGAATTCTATACCCACTGTCGAAGCTGGTCCTAGCGGATTTACTATCCCAGCTGACACTCCATTCGAGCTTGAGGCGGTAGCTAATGATCCAAATGGTGATGCTATAACATATAACTGGGAGCAGTACGATTTGGGCCCACAGACAGCTAGCAATGATAACAACCTAACTAACCCTTCTGGAAATCAGCCCATCTTTAGGTCGTGGTCTTCTTCAACGTCTGCGACACGGGTTTTCCCTAGAATTAGCGACTTGGTTTCTAACGGCTCTACCATAGGTGAGTTGCTTCCGACATATTCCAGGGATTTACAGTTCAAGTGTTCAGTCCGAGATAACGTGGCTGGTGGGGGTGCATTCAGAGATGATGTTATGTCGTTTCATGTCGATGGCAATTCTGGCCCTTTCGTATTGACAGCTCCTCAAGGCGGGTCGTTATCAGGGAATGAGTATTCGACTTTCAACTGGTCTGTTGCCGGAACGAATAGTTCGCCAGTAAGCTGTTCATCAGTAGAGATTTTAATGTCAACAGATGGAGGTTATACTTTCCCGACAGTTCTAAGCGCTAGTACAGCTAATGACGGCTCAGCTTCGGTTCTTATCCCTAACATAAGTAGTAATACTGTGAGGTTTAAGATTAAATCAGTCGGCAATATTTTCTTCGATATATCGAACTACAACACAACTGTTGTTTTCAGCAATATCGGTGTTGATGGCTGTACAGATGTGACTGCTTGTAACTACAATCTAGAAGCAACAGATGACGATGGAACATGCATGTATCCGCCTAACTCTATTTACGATTGTGACGGAAATTGTAATAACGACACTGATTCAGATGGGATTTGTGATGAGGAAGAGATATCTGGATGTATCGCACCTGGGGCATGTAACTACAATCCACTCGCTACTGATCCAGCTGCGTGTGAATATCCTGCAGAAGGGTTCGATTGTGACGGGCCTCTGTGTCCTAACGACTTGAACGAAAACGGGTACATTGATGTTGAAGATTTACTTCTCATCTTGTCTGAATTTGGATGTCTTTCGGATTGTAATTATGATGTTTCTGGAGATGGGCATGTTTCCGTTGCCGACATTCTTATAATTCTATCTAATTTCGGTGTGGCTTGTGACTAATACTCGTGCAGGCTATGCTATCTTGCCTCTATGAATAACATGGAGACGAAATGTATTCTTGAGAAAATCCACCCAGATAATTTAGAGTACAGAGACCGTGAACTTCTTAAGCGTGCGCACGAAGCGGCATCTGTAGCCTATGCGCCATATTCCGACTTCAAGGTCGGCTCCGCGATAAGACTGGTGAATGGCGTGATAGTAATCGGCTCTAACCAGGAAAATATCGCCTACCCATCTGGGCTTTGTGGCGAAAGAGTCGCGCTGTTTTCAGCAGGAGCACTTTTCCCAAAGGAGGAAATTGACACCATAGCCATAGTGTCACCATCACCTATTGCAAATGAGTTAGCGTTTATGCCCTGCGGTAGTTGTCGCCAGGTTCTGTTAGAGTCAGAATCTAGACAGTATTCACCGATTAGAATCATTCTTCAGGCTCGCGACGAAAGCGTGATGGTTTCAGAGTCCGCAATAAATCTAATGCCCTTCGCATTCACAGTGAAAAACAACGGGCTTAAAAGAAAAATCGATTAGATTCACGCTATGGAAATTTTTATGAGTCTTGTCGGAATAGTAGTTCTTCTGGGGTTAGGAGTTTTGCTGTCAAAAAACCGATCTGATATTAAGCTCCGAACCGTGGGCGGTGCGTTCGCCCTTCAGTTTGTTTTCGGATTTGTTGTCCTATATACAACTAACGGAAAAATTATTTTAGAAGCTGTCGCTGTTGCTGTGTCAAGCGTACTAGATTACGGTAATGATGGGATTAATTTCTTGTTTGGTAATCTTACGGAAGCCCCAGTATCCGATACTATTGGG
>CAWVZZ010000143.1:0-4420 GCA_963934745.1 uncultured Flavobacteriales bacterium
CGATAACTCCGTCTCCATATTCAGAGTTCTGAATGGTTCCGCCTGCTTCAGGGCTTGGAGCGTGAGGAATACCAGAGTATGTCCTGATAGATCCTATAGCTCCTTTACGAGAGGCTTTATACTGAACATCCTGACCTAGACCGTTTTCTGGTTGATAATCTCGGTAATTGTTAAAGCCATACGCCATAGCCATGAAGTAATAGGTGCGGTGGTTTACTAGACGGTTATCGCCCTGAGCGAACGCATCAGTAGTTACTCTGAAACTATGCTGAATTCCTTCATTGGCGCCGTTAGCTTCAAGGGAGGGAACAGCGGCTTCCATCTCTAAGTTGAAATCATAGTTTATTACTTGATCTATGTCGTTGGCTACATCACATTGGTAAATCAGCCTAGCTTTTAATGTGTTTCCGAGGTCAGAAGGAGAAACTGCTCCGTCTGAGAGTTGATAAATTTGATATCCTTCGAATACATACGATCTTTCAAGATCAGTAAACTCAGTACCATCTTCTAATTCTTTAGGAATAGATGGATCTATGGCAGTGAATGTTTCTTGGAAGTTGTTCGAAATGGAATTATCGTTGGTTAGGTATAAGATAAGTTCGTTCTCCAACTCTTGGATGGTTACATCTGGAGCATCTGGTCCACTTACAATCTCGAAGCAGTTGTCGAAAAGTGACTGTGCTTTATCGTCGGCTAATCTCAATAATTTTACAGACTCAAAAGGCTCACCTCCTGTTGCTCTAGCATAAATCATTCCTACAGTGATGTTATTGTAATCACCAGGCTCTAATGTGAAGGGACCTGCTGATTGAAGGAATAACCGGTCGCCTGAAGGGTTACCTGTTTCGTATTCTGACCAGTCATCTACTGAAACGCCTTGAGTACCCCAACGATGAGGGTCAGTATCTCCGGGAAACATATAATCGGAATGGATGTCTAGATTAGCTCCAGTTGAGGTGTTGATGCCGTCGCCTCCATAGGCCATGCGTTGACCATTCTTCCAGAAGCCGCGCATGTAGTTGTAGTAATGAAGTGCCTGTGTGGGCTGGCCGTTAACACCGTAATTCCAGTTGTAGTAAATGAACTTACGCATGCCGTACCTCTCGTTATCGATAATTCCATCACCGTATCCAATGCCGATTCCGCCATAAGGGATGCCCAAAGAGTCAACTGCATCGGTGAAGACATCAGTTAGGGGGTTGTCTATTCCATCCGCATCTTGATAGGGACCCTCGAAAAAGTCAACTCCCATAGCTGGTGGGTATTGGCCATAGCCGATAGAATACGAAGTGGCTTCGTCGTACTGATCACCGTTATAGGAATATCCTAGACCACGACGAACGTCACACCCTACGTAGTCATCAACGTGTCCTCCGAGATCGGAGTCTACCCACTGAGCAAAATATGTCTCTGTCAGAGTTTGTGTGCCCTGGTTGATGAGTACGTAGTTATAAAAGGTCATGTTGTTAATCTCATCATTCGTAGAGAAAACGAATGCCTGAGCACGTATTTCCATACCTATGGGCTCTCCATTAGACTCGGAGTGTACGTTTCCTTTGTCGTTGAATATCCAGTAGTAGTTTTGGTCTCCGTAGAGAGGAACAATGTCTTCTCTGCGACGTTCAGAACAATCAATTTGCTGTAGGAAGTCGAACCATGGGTAGTCGCCATTAGCGGGATTATAAGAGCCATCGCCATCGTAATCTAAGAATGGGCTGAGGTAGTAATCCTGATTGAGGGCGGTGTTTCCGTGTGCGGGGTACTCATCGAAGTAAGAGGGAGTAACATATCCATCTGGAAAGTCCACTTCTTCTGTGCCTGCTGCTTTAGCATCGTGAAATTGTCTGTGACGCATTGCGTCAGCTCTGTAACTAATAGTGAATTTATCGTATTGCTGGCAGGTAGCTTCGTCAACTTCGGCTTCACCAGAATTCGAAAGGGGACCGGGCCAAAAATCATTTCCAGAATTCCTGTATTTAACAGCTGCTAGTTTAAGTTGTTGGTCAGGAGAGATGCCTCCTAACCACAACGCTCCACCATAACACACACTTACCCCTTCTTCTTTAGGAACGTAGTGAGCCCCTTTATCGATAGCTCTATCGTACCAAAGTGCTCCACCATTTTCAATCAATGCTCTAACATTATTCCACTCTAAATCTCTTAAAGCAGTAGCAGGTGCACAGGCTTCAGATCTTTGGAAGGCAGCTTCTACATCTGCGTTGAATGGAATAGGAAGGCCCTTCTGCATGGTCATTTGCTGCCCAGACATAACGAATGCCGAAGAGAAAAGAACTGCGAAAAGAATTGATTTACGTTGGATGATCATAGGTGTAAACTTGAACCCCGTAAGATAACTCACTTTAAGGGATTTTTATCACTTCTAGAGGGCTAGTATAGATGAGTACTCCTTCAACATCTCCATCCTCAATTTCAGATAACATTTTAACGTAGTTTTCGAGCTGAGATATGTGAGCTTTCTCGCCTGATTTTGTCGACTTGTAATCAATCACCGTCCACTTAGTCCCGTCCCTAATTATTCTATCTGGTCTCACGACTGAGCCGTTGCCATCCACAAATGATTTCTCGCATTCTACATGAAGGCCTGGTTTAAAATACTGTGAGGTTAAAGTGTTCAAAAGAACTTTATCGACTCGATTGAAAACCTCCTTCAAATCTTCCTTACCTATACTTAGACCAGCAGAAGCCGTTTTTTTAACAAGCTCCCAATCCTTTATTTCAATAACTTTTTCCAAGAGCCTGTGAACCTCCGAGCCTAGTTCCGTAGAACTCAATTCTTCAGGCTTTGCAGATAATCCACCGCTGGGGACTTTTGATACTAATTGATTTACGTTTGCGCCCGTTTTAAGATTTAGGGGGTATTGTATATTATCGATTACATCCTCAAAAGGTTGAACGGAACTAACATCAACGGTTTGATATCCATTCCCAACATCACTCTCTGAAATGCTCTCCAAGGAACTAATAATCAGTTGTGGAATGGTAGAAACATTAGCTCTATCAAAGTTAATTTTATCGAGTTCTAAAACTACATCAAGTCTTTCGACGGGTCTTGTAAAAGCTACATATGCGACATTTATCTCATCTAGTAGAACGCGGTTGAGTTCTAGCTGTCTTTGGTCTTCAACTAAAGTATCTTTCATATCCCCATCCTCCAACATGGCAGCAGCAACGGGCATTTCTGCACTCTTATCAAACTCTACAGGAATCACACCTTTGAAGGAGGTGAAACTTTTATGACTCATAAGAACCATAGCTATCTTGAAGTCCAAACCCTTCGCTTTATGAATAGTCATAATCTGAACAGAATCACTAGACTTACTAGTCACGACGCTCTTTTTATACCCAGCACTATCCCAAATTCTTATGAATCCATGCAATCCACTTTCCTCCGTTCCGCTAACCTCTCTAGCTAACTCCATTAAACCTTCAGCGTAAGATGGGTAGTATTCGGTCAACCCTAACTCGTCACATATATGGCCTACAAATCCAACGAGTGGACCCGTAGATCTTTTTATGGGTTGAAAATTTGGGAACAAATGAAGGAGCATTTCCTTCATGTTTATCTCCATCTTCACGCCCTTTACAACGACAAATTTTGTCAATAATTCCGCCTCACTTATGGGCTCTAAATCCGTCTTCAAAGAAGCAACGCATTGCAATAACGTCGTGCTTTGTCTAATATCTGAAGGACGAATCAACCATTTTATTAGGGCTATAACAGCTAATGGGCCGGGATGCCTGCCGAGGTGAAGTGACTCTTCAGTCATGGGCTTGATATTCACCTTTAATAGCTCCTGAGCTAGCCTAGCTCCAATTTTATTTTCCCTTACTAGAATAGTGATGTCACCTAAATTAAAGCCCTCATCAGTGTAGGCATTAATCCTATCTATGATGGCTTGAGTGTGAGCTTCGCGTCTATCCTCTGAGGATTTACCTTCTACTACGTTAAGATGCACTCCACCGGTGAAGTGTTGTCGTGGGTTTTGTTTCAAACCCTCGTATACTTTTTCAAGATGGTCGGGAATTCGTGTCGAAATCTCCGTGAATAGATCATTATTCCACTCTACTATTTTACTCCCGGAGCGCCAATTATCATCTAGATTATTATGGTACTTGTTTTGATTAAAAGCCCTTTCAGCGTCTTTCAAAGCCTGACCCTGAGCGTCACTTTGAAGATTAGGCAGGTCTAGAAGTTGCTTGTAATCACCATTTCTAAATCTATAAACGGCTTGCTTTCCATCTCCCACCACTAGCGTTTTATGGTTATTACTTAATGCATGATGATACAGAACCACAAGGTTATGCCATTGAGTTACAGAAGTGTCTTGGAATTCATCCATGAAAATATGGTTGAACCTATTCCCTAATCGTTCGTAAATAAATGGAGCTGGATTACGTT
>CAWVZZ010000144.1:0-4201 GCA_963934745.1 uncultured Flavobacteriales bacterium
GGGAAATCAAAAAGTCTAGTCGGATTCTTCATCTGTCAAATTGTTTCGACCAAAATACAACATAACCTCCCTACAGCTGTTCGCCACATTGATTGCAGTGCTTCGCCTTATCGATATGTTCAGAATAATTACAATTCTGACAAACCTGCGTGTTTGTATTAGTCTTTAGAGTATGAGCAACGACAAGTTCTGATCCTATAATTCCTGTTGGAACAGCAATGATAGCATAACCGATAAGCATAATAACCGAGGCAATTGTTTGGCCTAGAACGGTGACAGGAACAAGATCTCCATATCCGACAGTAGTTACTGTGACTATGGCCCAGTATATGCTACGAGGAATACTTGTGAAACCATTTTCACCATGCTCCACTACGTATACCATAGTTCCTAAAAGTGTTACTAATACGAGGACCATACCGAGAAACAAAAGAATCTTATTTCGAGCTCCCCATAACGCATTCTTCAAAACGGAAGCCTCTTGGATAAATCCAACTAATTTGAGGACTCTGATAACTCTCATTAATCTAAGGATTCTAATAACACTGAACCAATGTCCTCCTGGTATTAACAACTCAAGAAAAGTAGGTAATATGGTCAATAAGTCGATAACTCCATAAAACGAAAATACATACGACCTTTTACGTTTTACAGCCACAATTCGGAGAATATACTCCACAGTAAATAGGGCGGTAAAAAAGTACTCAATATATCTCAGTTCGAGTCCGTACTGGTTCCTTATGCTGGGAACGCTCTCTAGCATTACCACAAGTACACTCAATACTATTGCCCACAAAAGCACAACGTCAAACATCTTGCCCTTCGGTGTGTCAGCTTCGAAAATAATTTCGTGTATTTCCTTTCGATTCATATGCGAATGTAGTGAACGTTCAATAGCATAACCAAAAACAATATTGTTTGTCGGTTATGTGAAAAAAGGAGATACTGTAATTTCTTTAGACCCACGTGTGTGGATGTAGAATCCTTCGCCAGACTTGGTACCGAGTTTTCCAGCCATTACCATGTTAACTAGCAGTGGGCAGGGTGCGTATTTAGATGAGCCTAAACCGTCCTGAAGAACTTCCATGATTTTGAGGCAGACATCAAGGCCGATGAAATCCGCTAGTTGTAAGGGTCCCATAGGGTGTGCCATTCCGAGTTTCATGACCGTGTCGATTTCAGTAACACCGGCTACACCTTCATTTAGGGTGATGATAGCCTCGTTTATCATTGGCATGAGGATGCGGTTGGCTACAAATCCAGGGTAGTCCTGGACTTCAACAGGGGATTTTCCGAGTGCGAAAGAGATGTCCATTGTTGTTTGGCACGTAGCATCGCTAGTAGCATAACCACGGATAATTTCGACCAACTTCATTATGGGGACGGGGTTCATGAAGTGCATTCCTATGACCTTGTCAGGGCGAGAAGTCGCCGCTGCGATTTTAGTAATCGAAATGGAAGATGTGTTCGTGGCGAGGATGCAATTAGCAGGAGCAGCAGCATCGAGATCTTTGAAGATTTGGAGTTTTAGATCTACGTTCTCGGTTGCAGCTTCGACTACGAGGTCAGCGGCAGATACCGCGCTTGTCATGTCGGTAGATGTAGTAAGGCGGTTGAGGGTTTCGGACTTGTCAGATTCAGAAATGCGTTCCTTGCTGACTAGGCGGCTAAGATTTTTATCTATAGTAGCGAGGGCACTTTCGAGTGTATCTGGCGACCTGTCAACTAAAATTACCGAATGTCCCTTCTGCGCAAATACGTGAGCAATACCATTGCCCATAGTTCCCGCTCCAATAACTGTGATTGAGTTCATTCTGAGGTTTTTACTAGCTTTTCTTAGTAGCCATACTAACAGTGGGCTTGCCTTTAGCGCTTTTAGAAACAGTCTTCTTAACGGCTGAATTTCCTTTATGCTTTTTAGACGTTGAATTCGTTTTTGAACTCGCCTTTGATGCCGCTCCCTCAGTTTCATCCTCATCATCGAATGGGAGGGCTTTTTCGGATACCAAAAGATTATACCACTGAACTAATTTCTTCAAATCAGAATTAAAAATGCGCTCATGGTCCAAATCTTGAACCACAGAATCCACAAATGTTTTGATATCACCAGCTGATGAATTGTGAGAAACTGCTGATTCACCCTTAGTTTTCTTGTGCATACTGTGAAGGATTTCGCGTAGAGCTACGTCCTCTTTAGTGGTGTACATGGTGATGTCAGACAAGCTGCTGATGCGAACAGAACCAGGAACACTAATTCTCTTTCCATCAAGCATACTCTCGACAACGAGGTTCTTGCTTGACGATGCGATTACTTTGAATAATCCAGGCTTACCTGAGATTGCTAATACTTCGGAAATCTTCATATTTCTTAAACAATTCGAATTTGATGTTGCGAAAATACGCATAACACTTATGTATTAACACTAAGTTGTCGAATGAGTTATGAAAAATGGGGGATTGATTTCAGAACTTTAACAGGAGAGTTTACGTCGGTTGCCACGGCGTAGTGTTGTATTCCGTTTGTGAGTAGGAGCGTAGGGACTTGTAGGACCAAATTATATCTCGCCGCCTGATCAAGTGTGTCTTGGGATAATTTAATCCCAGGAGCTTTGCACTCTGCTAGCAGAACGGGTATTCCTTCGTTGTTATAGCAGACTAAGTCCGCACGTTTTTCCACGTCGTTGAGGGTGAGTCTGTGTTCTACAGCCATGAGGCTTAAAGGGTAGCCAAGCGTGAGTGTAAGGTGTGAGATTAAGTGTTGGCGTACCCATTCTTCAGGTTCGAGGGCTACCCACTTTCTTCTCACTAGACAGAGCACTTCATCGTGCTTGGGTCCAGGCCGAGCTACCAGAGTAGGGCGAGGGAAGTTCAGTGGGGGTAAATCTTTGGCTCTTGACATGGGTGTATACTTGGTAAAGTTAGAGGTAAAAAAGGGGAGTGTAAGTATTACATTTACGAAATGGCTCACAGGCAAATTATTAGGGATATCAAGGCGGGGAAGTTTTCGCCCCTTTATGTTCTGCACGGAGAAGAGCCATTTTTTATCGAGGAGATTTCTAACGCGATTAAGGACGCGGCAGTTGATGAAGTCTCCAAAGATTTCAACGAAACGATACTTTACGGGAGGGACACTGAACTAGTAGATGTGCTTGCTGCCGCTCGGCGGTTCCCAATGATGTCTGAAAGGCAACTCGTTCTAGTAAAGGAAGCCCAAGATTTAAAGTGCTGGAAACGCAAAGACGAGCTACAGAAACTCGAGGCGTATGCGGAGAACCCCGTGGGGTCGACGGTTTTGGTCTTAGCTTATATGAATAAAAAAATCGACGGACGTTCGAAGGCAGTGAAGACCCTGAGTAAAAATGGGGTTCTATTTCTCAGTGAAAAAGTTCGAGACTATAAACTAGCTCAGTGGATAGAGGGATACATAAAGGAACAAGGATTAGGGCTTGATGCCAGGGCGTCTCAACTGCTTGCAGAGTATCTAGGTAATGATTTGCGTAAGGTGTGTAATGAGATCACGAAGCTTAAAGTGGTGCTGCCCCAGGGCACCGTGATAACTACTGAACTAATAGAAAAGCACATCGGCATTAGTAAGGATTACAATGTGTTTGAGTTGCAAAGAGCTCTAGGCCAAAAGGATATCGGCAAAGCCTCCATGATTGTCAATCATTTCGAGGCGAATCCGAAAAACAATCCGCTAGCCATGGTCATTCCAGTGCTGTCGGCATACTTCAGCAGGATAATTGTCTATCACGGCCTCAGAGATAGGTCCCAGCATGCTGCAGCTAAATCTATGTCTTGTAGCCCATTTGCAGTTAGGGATTACGCCACAGCTGCCGGGGCGTATCCAGTGGGGAAACTAGCCAGAATTTTCGGCTACCTCCGCGAAGCAGACCGAAAGTCAAAAGGACAGGGCAACGCTACCATTTCCGACGGAATGCTCCTTCGCGAGACCATATTTAAGATTCTTCACTAGCCCCCTCCAGATTAATCTCAATTCCTCCTTCCTTCAGGTATTGAATGTTATGAAGGTTAAGTTTTCGAGTTTGGCATTATGTATGCTAAATTGCAAGCATGAAAATTAAGAACCTATTTAGCTGTATTACTGCATTAGCTATTGTTGCAGCTTGCTCATTTACTATCACTTCTACTGTTTCAGCCCAAACAGACAACCTAGTTCCAAACGGTGGTTTCGAGGATA
>CAWVZZ010000145.1:0-4110 GCA_963934745.1 uncultured Flavobacteriales bacterium
CTGGAATGTTGAACCCGGCAACGATATGCTTATCGTCGAAAAGATCACTGATCCTTATTTCTGAGGCATCTCCTAGTCCCGGTTGCAGGCTTATATTCCCATCGTAAGCTCTATAGAAATCCGCCCCAAATGCATTGTTTACTTGCGATTGTACTTTTTCTAAAGTAAAGTTAAGTCTGTAGTTACGTGGCTTTAGTTTGATGAGTTTATCGTTCACTGTTTGCTTACTTACAGCACTTTCAACGACCTCAGTGTCCCTCTTATCCTTCACCCCCCTTTTTTCTGCCTCGAAAATATAGTTTTGAATATCAGCTTCTATTGCACTGAACTCCTCATCCCACTCCGGTGGTGTAAACTCAAAAACATCTTTTTGAGAATGTCCATGTATACTAAACTCCTCAGTCAATCTCTGAGAAGATTGAGGACAACTACCTAGTGGAAGGTTATAATAATGTCTCATCGCTACAGCTTCACCACTCATAGTGCTAGATGTTGTGTCGACGTAAAACTTTAATAAGGGTACATCAACTTTGATAAGCGTTCTGGTGTCGAAAAAATGTTGGTAGTGAATTACGGTGTCTATATTCAAGATGGTGCTATCAGCCCAAACCCACTTAACTTCTTGTGCCCCGTCTGCGTATTCTGCTAGATAAACAAATTCGTTGTTAGGTAGTGGTGTCGGATATCTATCGTCTATTCCTGGTGTGTTGACGACCCTTTCTAGTACTAGATCTTCTGACTCCAAATCATAAATGAATAAATCCAAATCACTGGCGAAAGCTATATTTTCTCTATCATTCCTGAGTGTATCATCTGTCCTGTTTGAAGAGAAAATAATCCCTCTACCATCTGAAGTAAATCGTGGGTATAAGTCGTCAAACCTATCCTTCCAAAGTGGCTCCTGCACGTTTCCAATAATTCTATAGATATATAAATCTGATTTACCACCATATAGTCCCGAGAATACAATTGAGAGTCCATCGTTTGAATAATCTAATCCCATAACGTCATCAATTCTGAAAAGAGTCTTCAGAACAGGCTTCTTCTCGTCTAATCGAACAGTCACCAGGACGGGCTGTCCCTTTTCTGCAATGACATAGCTAAATTGCTGAGAGTTAGGATGCCAAGCGATTTCCATGGTTCTATCATTATCTGTTCTGTGCAGTTTATTTCCGTGCACAGCTTTACGTTTGACATCCCCTTTGTCTACATAAGACACGAATACATGTAACTGCCCTAATTCACTCTTAATAAAGGCCTGCACCTTGCCATCCGGACTCGTTTTAATTGCAACAAAATCATCACCGTTTTTTATGTATTTCCGTCTTTCTTTTAAGTCTGTGATGGGAGGGAGGGAGGTGCTGTATTCAGGTGGGGTTTGGGATAGAGAATAATTCACAACCTCACTTATAATCTGGCTTAAAGTCATACCTGTGGCGAAACGTATTCCTCCTTCCACATTCCTACTAATCCTTACCATGTAGAGGATGTTAGGGATGGCTTGTTTTCCGTAGACGTCGTTTATGTAGGACCAAACCGCCCTTCCAAGGTTCCCCGCTTCCACTCCATTAGCCCTATCTATTTTATTCAACTCACCGGAACGGGCGGCATCGTATATATGTGCATGAGCCCTAGCTGAGTGCGTGTCTGAAATGTATTTAACGAGTCCTTCTGTAAACCATTCTGGCACGTGCAATGTGCTACCACTTTTAATTGCATCTTGCCATGATCCTCGGTACAGCACTTGCTGTATTGCGATTCTGGACAGCCCTTCAGTCAGGTCGCCAACTAACTTCTTCCTATCCCCACTTCCGTAAATGAACAGTTTATTCCCTATTATCTTAGCTGTACCACCGATGTTTTCGCTTGCATCTTCAGCGGTAAACACACCGATATTTGATTGCCTAAATTCAGTTAGGTTATTATACACCAGAATTTGAATTGGACCCTCTATATCAGCACCGAAAAACGATTTTAAGTCTCTATTACAATCTTCAACTATTCCTGCTACAGCTCCTGCGAGTTCCTTTCCTCCCTGGTAGTAATATATTTCAAATGAACCTTCGATGTGATACTGCCAATTAAAATCTCTATACTGTACTCTATTCTTACCGTACTCTACTTGAAGTCCGTTATGGAATTGGGCCTCCGCCTGTGGTGAGATACAAAAAACCATCCATAAAAGGAGAAATGTTGTAGATAATGAGTGGTGATTGCTCATGCTTCCCGAAATTACGCATTGAATATTTAAAAGATGAACGAACTACACACTTTCACATTTAATCTCTTTAGTGAACAGACCTACTTGTTAGATCACGGCGATGGAACGGCCACAGTTTTCGATCCAGGCATGAGCAACACGGATGAACGCAATCACTTTGAATCATTCTGTACAGATTTAGGCGTCACGATTGTGAATTGCCTTCTCACTCACGCGCATTTGGACCATATTATGGGTGTAACATGGATAGCTGAGACATACGGGGTTAATCCGCGCCTTTACCCAGAAGATGAAATCACTTGGACTCAGGCACCGATATCAGCTAAACTTTACGGGGCCGATATGGACGAACTACCGGCACGCGGGGAAGATTTAGGAGCACAAGAATCTCTATTGCAATGTGGACACTATGAATTAGAGTTACGCTTTACTCCCGGACATAGTGCTGGGCACGTTGTATTCGTTTGTCACAAGTCCGAATTCGTAATAGGAGGGGATGTGCTATTCTCCCGGAGCATAGGAAGAACAGACCTTCCTGGAGGAGATGCTGATACTTTACGTAAATCTATTGAAGAACAGCTTTACACACTTCCTGACAGCTTTACAGTTCATCCCGGTCACGGACCGTCGACTACAATAGGCGATGAGAAAACATCGAATCCCTATGTTAATTCAGCAGGAACAGGAATGCTACAGAACTAGCTACTAGATAGTTTTTGAGAAATCTTAACTAATAAAAGTAGAGCTGGAACTTCAATCAGTGGACCGATAACACCCACAAATGCCTGAGGGGAGTGAATCCCAAATATCCCTATAGAAACTGCAATTGCTAATTCGAAGTTATTCCCTGCAGCTGTAAATGCAATTGCTCTATTCTTGGCATCACAAGCTCCTAGTTTTTTTCCAAAAAAGTAACTTATACCCCACATCAAAAGGAAATAAATCATGAGTGGAACTGCTACAATAATCACCTCTGAAGGTTGAGTTATAATTCTATTGCCTTGGAGGCTGAACATAAGAACAATTGTAAGCAGTAATGATACCAGGGTAATAGGCCCTATTTGGGGCAAATACTTTTCGTTATACCAAATTTTTCCCTTCCGTTTTACGAATAAATATCTCAAGCCTATTCCTAAGATAAAAGGAATGCCCAGGTACATGAAAACATTTTTCGCTACAAATGACAAGGGTATATTGATAGAAACAGCTGTAATCCCGATCCATGTAGGAGCTATTGTAAGGAAAAACCAAGCGTATAGACTAAATGTAACAACTTGAAACACGCTGTTTATGGCAACAAGTGCTGCGCCATATGATCTATCTCCATCTGCTAGGTCATTCCAAACAAGTACCATCGCGATACATCTAGCAATTCCAATTATGATTACTCCAGACATTAGTTCTGGAGAATTTCGAAGAAAAACCACTGCCAGACAGAACATTAAAAGTGGCCCTATCAACCAATTTAACACTAAGGAAAAACTCAATAATCTTTTATCAGATAACACATCCGGTAAAGATTTAAAATCAACTTTAGCAAGAGGCGGGTACATCATTGCGATAAGTCCGATGGCGATAGGGATATTTACCTCATTGATTGATAGTCCCCCTATAAAACCAGAAACACCAGGTGCAAATGCACCTAGTGTTAATCCGAATATCATAGCAAGAAGGATCCAGACAGTTAAGTATCTATCTAAAAATCCTAGCTCTTTCACTTTGTGTTCTTAGAATGCCATCTCAACTTGGAAGCGGAACATGAATTCTTTGTCCTCTTCAAGGCTGATTTGATCGGTTTCAGTAATGATACTGAAGTCGGTTTGGATCTTCAGACTGTGCCCACGAATGTAACGAGATAACCCGAAAGTCAACATCTCTTGGAGGTCTCT
>CAWVZZ010000146.1:0-3982 GCA_963934745.1 uncultured Flavobacteriales bacterium
TAGGACTCTCATTCTTGTTCAGGTGGTTTCAATAGCGCAAAATACGGAATTTACGCTAGTTATTTGAAGCCCTTTGAGAGATCCACCTTTTGATGATTGTGAAATCTCGAGTCGTTTTTCTTCCCCTTCCTTCTAGCAATTTGTTCTTCCTCTGATAATTGAAAGAATTCTATGCATTCAGGAGAGCAGCAACCAGAGTTGTTTCCCTGACATTCCTCACATTGTATGAACAACAGATTACAGGTCTTATTACTACAATTAACGTGCTCATCTGAGGACTCACCGCACTGATGACAATTCGAAATCACCTCATCTGAGATACGCTCGCCTAGCCTCTCGTCGAATACGAAATTCTTACCCACGAATTTATTGTCAATGTTCTCGTTTTGCTGAAGTTGCCTAGCATAATCAATGATGCCTCCATTCAATTGACTAACATCGTTAAACCCATGATGCTTAAGGTATGCAGAGGTTTTTTCACACCTTATTCCCCCAGTACAATACAGCAATATCTTATCATCCTCCTTACCCTTAAGGTCGTCAAGCACTTCAGGCAATTCCTCCTTGAAAGTATCTGATTGAGGGCATATGGCTCCCTTGAACCGGCCTATCTCACTCTCGTAATGATTTCTCATGTCCACAACGATAGCACCCTCGTCTAATGCCTCGTTCCACTGCTTAGCATCGAGGTGATTGCCGACATTAGTGATGTCGTATTCTCCATAAGGGAGTCCGTCGGCAACTATTTGGTCTTTAGTCTTAATAATCAATTTAAAAAATGACTTCCCATCATCTTCAATAGCTATTTTCTGGTGCATATCACGAAACTCCTCGTGTGTGTGAAGAATTTT
Organism: uncultured Flavobacteriales bacterium; assembly: GCA_963934745.1. Taxonomy (GTDB): domain Bacteria; phylum Bacteroidota; class Bacteroidia; order Flavobacteriales_D; family Sanyastnellaceae; genus UBA974. The sequence continues at coordinate 852 of CAWVZZ010000146.1, forward strand.
AATGAACGCCTCCCTATTGTGCTCAGGAATTGAAATCTGTGCGTTCACCCCTTCCTTCGCCAGATACACCCTTCCGAAAACCCCCAAATCCGCCCACTCTTCGTACAATTCATTCCGCAGCGCTACAGGGTCGGAAATGTCTACATACCTGTAAAACGAGGTGGTTGTTCGTGTAAAACCCTCTGTTTGAAGACCTTTTATTGCGTCCTCTCTAGAGAGGCGGTTGATTAATTTTTTCTTCCCAGCGTTAGGATCCATTACTTGCTTATTAACTGGGCTAATTTCGGGATTTTCTTTTAATTCCCTCACTATATATCTTGAATTAATGATATTTGCCATAATGATGAAAGTTCGCACAGTTAGATAAGATGGTTTTTTCTAGCATTACCTTCTTATTGTATTTCTTACCAGTCTTCTTGATTCTTTATCGACTGGGCGGCCTAAGATTTCAAAATCTTATTCTTCTTATCGCCTCTGTGATATTCTATGCGTGGGGGGCTTTCCATTTCTTGCCGATTTTACTCACCAGTTGCTTCGTAAACTTCTATTTAGTACAAAGACTTTCATCTTATGAAGGAGTTAAAAGGAGGAGGACGGTAGTATTATCGATACTTATAAATGTAGGTGTACTAGTTTACTTCAAGTACGCAAATTTCATTGTAGATAGTTTGGGGATTGAGCAGCTTAGTGCTTCATGGACGAATATAGCATTACCTATAGGTATTTCGTTTTTCTCTTTCCAGTCCCTGTCCTATACCTTAGATGTGCACCGTAAAACCGTTAAGCCTCTAGATAAATTAAGTGAATACTTAGTGTACATACTTAGTTTCCCTCAAATGATAGCTGGCCCTATCGTGAGGTTCACTGAAGTTGAGAAGGAGCTGAGAAGCAGGGTGGTTCTTAATGAAGACTTTCTGAATGGATTTTATAGGTTTTCATTAGGGCTGGCGAAGAAAGTCCTCATTGCAAATACACTGGCGACTATTTTTCCTTTAGACCAAATCAATTTATCTGGCGACCTCACATTATGGTCCGGTCCCCAAGCATTAATATCAATCCTTGCTTATTCCTTCCAAATCTATTTCGATTTCTCCGGATATTCAGATATGGCCATAGGTTTAGGTTCCATGCTTGGATTTAAGTTCCCCGAAAATTTCAAGCAACCTTATAGAGCAGTAAGTATCACTAATTTTTGGCGTAGATGGCATATTACCCTGAGTTCTTGGATGAGGGATTACCTATACATACCCTTAGGTGGAAACCGAGTTTCATCTAATTATAGGTTGTATTCAAATCTAATATTTGTCTTTGCCATAAGTGGGTTTTGGCATGGAGCTTCGTGGAATTTTCTAATCTGGGGGCTGTTCCATGGAACCTTTCTAATACTTGATAGGCTATTCTTACAAGCATGGTTGAATAGATTACCGCTTTTTGCTTCGAGAATCTTCACCTTCTCAGTTGTTCTCGTGGGGTGGGTGTTTTTTGCAATAGAAGATCTTTCTGTAGCCCTAGATTTTATTTCTACTATGTGTTGTAACTCCTTGCTTGAGATAGGAGAGTGGTCTACTCAAATAGCTACGTTATCTACGAAGCAATTATTCATTCTACTATGTGCAATACTCTTCACTTCTACTGCACTTTATGATAGAATGAAACTCCCTAAATCCAAACCTGTAATTATGGCGGCCGCAGGTGTGGGGATATGGCTGCTGTCAGTGAGTTACCTTTCTGGGTCAGGATTTAATCCATTCATTTATTTCAGATTCTAATGTCGAGGCATCTAAATAAATATATCTGGACACTGATTTTGCTGGTAAACATCCCAGTGCTAACAGACCTGTTTCAAATAGAGGATTCATACCCTCTTAAAGGCGAAAGCCGGACTTATGACGTGACGGAGTTAAGCTGTTCGAATTTACTGGACGGATCTTTCCAAGCCTCAGTGGATGAATATTCAAGAATGAATTTCTCTTTAAGATCTATTGCAATTCGAACCATGAATCAGATTGACTTCACGCTTTTTTCTGAACCCCATGCAAGGTCCGTGATAGTAGGGAAAGAAGGGTATTTATTTGAAGAGAATTATATCAAAGCGGCTCTAGGTCTAGATGATGTTCCTAGAGATACTATCGTTAATAGAGCTAACCGATTATCACAGTTGTCAAATTATATAAACACTCCCATTCTAGTCGTTTTGGCTCCGGGTAAAGGTAATTATTTTATAGAACATATTCCCACTAGATACTATTACCCCATTAAATATCGTCAATACGAACCGGACAGATTAAACTACTCACACGATTTATGGGCATCAGAGCTAGGTGATATATCTCTAGGGATTTCTGTTTTAGATCTTCATACATATTATCAGGATATAGCGGAAGTCTTTCCTAAAAACGGTACTCATTGGAGCCATTGGGTCATAGTAGATGCAATAAATAAAGTTTCTGATGAACTCAATAAGCTTCTTCCATCGGGTATTCGTGCTTCTTATCTGCAAATAGATTCTACCTATAGATCTAGCATAATGCAAGGCACAGACGAAGACATTGAGGAGGGGATGAACCTTTGGTTCGAACTTGAAGATCTTGAGACTACCTATTATAAAACTAGCTGGCAAAAGACTGACACTATTAAACCGAAAATCTTAATTGTCGGCGATAGTTTTGGTTGGGGGAGCGTGAATATGGCTGTATTAAGTCAAGGCTACAGAGATAGCGAGTTCTGGTTTTACAACGCAGAAGTTCATGGACCTGTCTACCAGCCTCAAGGTCGATCGGGATTGTCACCAGAAGAGATACACGGAATAACTACCAGAACGGAACTCTACAGCGTCCTTTCCGAATTCGATGCGATTATTTGCCTCAGTACTGACGCAAGTCTATCGAAGTTCCCGTTCGGTTTTGGGGATTAGCTGGTTATGTTACTTTCCGATACAGAAAGTATTTAGTGCTGATTTATATGGCATCTGACGTGATGAGGTACAAATAGGGTACAAAACCTTCCTTTTTTAATAGATTCTTTATCGAAAACTCCATATCCACTCTTGATTTGTGAAGTTAGTAAATTAAAGCTCCTAATCACTGAAAGAACTTGTGTTCAGCTATCCTGTATGCTCTTGAGAAGTTGAG
>CAWVZZ010000147.1:0-3903 GCA_963934745.1 uncultured Flavobacteriales bacterium
AGAGTTTAGCGACCCAAAACAAAGAAGCCTTTTTAAGAATATAAGTGGTGTTTTTCAAAGAGCCTTTTCCGCAAAAAGAAATTACGTTAGCGAACTCGGCTTCAAGCAATTCACCTGTTGATTTCATGTCGTCACCGCCCAAAATAAGAAATTTATATTCCCTCAACGACCCACAAACCTCTCTCAACGTCGAAAGTGGGAGTTGCTTTCCAGCATGAGCTGCGCCAGGGATCATTGCTATAAACTTAACGGGTAGAACGAAGTCTGGTTTATCACTATTTAATCTCCCCCAAGGTTTTAAAAGTGCCACGGGAATTGAAAATGTTTCAAGCAGAGAAAGTGATCTATCAACGAAGTGTTCGATGGTCGGCCTCCTCATCCCCAGAACGAGAGAGAGTCTAGCGGCGGTCTTTTTTTTAACAGTAAAGGTTAAAATATTTAACGAACGCGCTAGAGAACGAGAGCGGATGTTACCATGTAAGTCGATGAAATAATCGAATCCTATTTCTTGTAGTTCTTTAGATAGTTCTATAGTTGACTTCTCAATTCCGTAGATGTTGTCAATTCCATCAATTAGATCTACTGCGGATTTAAATCGGTTTAGCGTCACGAAGTCTATTCGTACGGCGTCTCCATAATGCGAGCGTATAGCATTAACCACTGGTGCGGTTAGGACTATATCTCCTATGGAGCTGAACCTTGTTATAATAAATTTTACTTGTTGCAAGGCCGTAAAGGTATAGCCCCGGTATCTTTGTATTTATATGAGAAAGAAAATACTTCTACTTGGATCGGGTGAATTAGGGAAAGAGGTAGTGATAGCGCTACAGAGGTTGGGTCAGTATGTTATAGCTGTAGATTCATATGAGAATGCACCTGCAATGCAAGTGGCTCATGAGTTTGAGGTGATAAATATGCTTGACGCAAGTGAGTTAGATGCAATAGTAGAGAAGCATAAGCCGGATTTCATTGTTCCAGAAGTGGAAAGCATACGGACTGAGAGGTTCTTTGAATATGAAAAACAGGGATACACAGTCATACCATCCGCTAAGGCAGCTAACTACACTATGAATAGGAAGGCGATTAGGGATATGGCTGCGATTGATTTGGGCCTAAAAACAGCAAAATATAAATACGCTACCAGCTATGAAGAACTAAGGGAAGGTGTAGGGTTTACAGGAATGCCGTGTGTGGTTAAGCCGCTAATGTCGAGTTCAGGTAAAGGTCAGTCTGTGATAAGAACAGAGGCGGATATAGAGGCGTCATGGAGTTATGCAATGGATGGTTCGAGGGGCGATTTGATGGAAGTTATAGTTGAGGAGTTTGTGGATTTCGATTATGAGATAACACTACTCACATTGACCCAAAACAACGGACAAACACTCTTCTGCTCGCCTATAGGACACAGGCAGGATAGAGGTGATTATCAAGAGAGTTGGCAGCCAATGCGCATGGAGCCAGACCATCTCGCAATAGCCCAGCAAATGTCTGACGTAGTCACGAGTGCTCTGGGTGGAAGTGGGATTTGGGGAGTTGAGTTCTTTGTGGGTAATAATGGGGTGTACTTTTCGGAATTATCGCCTCGACCTCATGACACAGGGATGGTGACACTAGCCGGGACACAGAACTTGACGGAGTTTGAATTGCACGCTCGGGCTATATTGGGGATTCCAGTTGAAAAGATAATTCAACACACAAATGGTGCTTCTGCTGTAATCCTCGCAACAGATGAAGGCACTGATTTTCCACATTACGAGGGTCTTAATAACGCTGCTCTCATACCGTCTTCTGACTTTAAGATTTTCGGAAAACCTACAACTAGGCCCTATAGACGTATGGCGGTAGGGTTAGCATATGGAGAAGAAGAAGTGGGTGTGTTAGTTGAAAGAGCGAAAGAGGTTGCATCTTGCATAAAAGTGATATCTAAAAATAGATGAGACTGATAGACACACATACACACTTGTATCAGCCCCGATTCGATACCGATAGAGACGAAGCAGTACAGAGATGTGTAGACGCTGGGGTGGACACGCTTTTGCTCCCGAATATTGATGTTGAGAGCATGCCGAGGGTGCTGTCCATGATGGAGAAATGGCCCGAGATGTGCCATGGTATGATGGGTCTGCATCCATGCCATGTGGATGAAAATTGGGAGGGAGAGTTGGAGAAGATTTTGAAGGTTTTAGATACAACTCACGGGACGAAGAACTTTGTGGCTGTGGGTGAGATTGGTTTGGACTTGTATTGGGATAAGACTCATCTTGAAGACCAAAAAGCAGCTTTCACTGTCCAAGCTAATTGGGCGAAGGAGCGTAACCTACCTATCGTAATCCACGTTAGGGATGCGTGGGAGGAACTGTTTGATGTTATGGATCAGGTTAATGACGATAATCTAACAGGAGTATTCCACTGTTTCACTGGCGGCGATTACGAAGCGAAGAGGGCACTTGAGTACGGAGGGTTTATGTTAGGCATAGGTGGAGTAAGTACGTATAAAAACGGCGGACTCGATAAAGTATTGCCAGGAGTGGGGCTAGAGAATTTGGTTCTCGAAACGGACAGTCCATATCTGTCACCGGTACCGTTCAGAGGTAAGAGGAATGAGTCATCATATGTGGTTCATGTGGGTAAGAGGGTCGCTGAAATATTAGATGTGGATTTCGCAGATGTAGCGAAGGTGACAACGGAGAATGCGGAACGAATGTTCAGTCTAAAAAATCTTCAGAATGGGTAAAAAGCGTTCAATACTAATAATTTATACGGGCGGAACTATAGGCAGTGTGCACGACCCTCTTACAGGGTCGTTAGTACCGATTGACTTCAGTCAGATTACTAGTCATGTACCAGAGCTTAGTCGTTCAGGCATTTCAATAGATGCGGTTTCATTTGATCCGCCTATTGATAGTTCCAATGTTAACCCGTCTCATTGGAGGAAGGTTGCAAAGATTGTAGAAAAGCATCACAAGCAGTACGATGGATTTGTAGTGCTTCATGGAACGGATACCATGGCATATACAGCATCGGCATTGAGCTTTATGATGGATGGTTTAAAGAAGCCGGTTATTCTAACTGGGTCTCAACTACCTATAGGCATGCCTAGAACAGATGGTAGGGAGAATCTATTGTCAGCAGTAATGCTCGCTGCTCATTGTGATGAAGATAGCGGTGTTCCTACGATTCAAGAGGTGGCTGTTTATTTCGGGAGTCAGTTATTGAGAGGTAATCGCACTCACAAACAAAGTGCTCAAAGCTTCAATGCTATAGTCAGCCCTAACTATCCTTCGCTTGTCGATGCGGGAGTTGATTTTAAGATAAATAATCATGCACTTTATGTAAGTAAGGCTAGACCATTCAAGGTGAGTACTAGATTTGAAACTAAAGTGGCATGGCTGCCGTTTTTCCCGGGGATGTCAGTTGAAGTAGTAGAAAGATTACTTGATTGGGAGGAGTTGAGGGGAGTGGTGTTAGGGACGTTTGGGAGTGGTAACGCGCCAGATAACCCCATTCTTAGAGAAGTCCTGTTGAGAGCTAGCGATAGGGGAGTCGTGATGGTTAATGTCACACAGTGCGAGCATGGAGGAGTTCATCAAGAGAAATACGCGACTAGCATTATGCTAGCGGATTGTGGCGTGATCCCAGGAGGTGATATGACTAATGAGGCTGCAATAACGAAGCTTATGATGTTATTAGGTTCTACAGACGACAGAGAACTCATTCGACGAGCTCTATTGAGCAATTTAAGAGGTGAGCTGTCAGTTTGAAAAAAGTGTGCCATTTGATATGGCTGCTCCCTGATTTAGAAGTATTTTGCGGCGCTTAAGGTCCAAAAGTGGACTGGAGGGATGTCCGAGTGGTTTATGGTGCACGCTTGGAAAGCGTGTTGGCAGCAATGTCTCCGGGGTT
>CAWVZZ010000148.1:0-3899 GCA_963934745.1 uncultured Flavobacteriales bacterium
ACTGGAGGGGTTCTTCTTAGCTATGCGTACCGCGACTTTGGCCAGGGTTTTCGTGGGGGCGAGCCCTATAGATACGGGGATGCCTGTCCACTTCTCCACCTTAAAGCAAAGGGCTCGAGCTCGGGCCTCAGAGTCTGGCCCTTCGAAGGTGAGGAACGCCTCGTCAATGGAATATATTTCCATATCGTCAGCTTCTGGTTTGATGGTTTCCATAACCCGGCGCGACATGTCTCCGTAAAGAGCGAAGTTGGAGGAGAAAACATGAACTCCGTGGCTCTCGAAAATCTCGGCACACTTAAATGCAGGTGCTCCCATCTTAATTCCTAGGGCTTTCGATTCGTTACTACGCGCTATTACACACCCATCGTTATTTGATAGCACGACAACGGGAGAGTCTTTAAGTTGAGGCTGAAAGACTCGTTCGCACGAAGCGAAGAAATTATTGCAATCGACAATAGCTATCACACCTTATGAATTACGAATGTAACAACCCCCCAAACCCTAAAACTCGACTCCTCCCCCACCTCAATACGCTTAAGACTAGGGTTTTCCGGAATAAGGTACAGCCTGTCGTCCACAACATCAACGCGCTTAACCGTAAACTCGCCATCAAGAACAGCAAGCACAACATTGCCTTTCTGTGGGGAAAGTGATCTATCAATGAGTATTACATCACCACTCTGTATCCCCGCACCAGTCATAGAATCTCCTTCTACACGAACACAGAAAGTCGCGGAAGGGTGCTGAATCAGGTATGAATTCAAGTCGAGGTCTAGATCGAGATGATCCTCGGCTGGGGAAGGGAAACCAGCAGGAACACCCTCATCGAAAAAAGGAACTGAGCCAAAGTCCACGTCCCCAGCGGGACACCATTTTAACTTCTTACCCATTATTTAAACCTTTTTTCATAAACATCTATCCACTCTTGAGAGGACATCTTCGCCACTAACTCTCCTATAAGATCAAACGAAATAGCACCCGGCTTTTTAAACCTCACGCAACTCTTACCCATATCTAGTCTCCCTAAATCTCTCCGCGACCACTCATCCGTGAACCACTTAAGAAGTTCTGGCTGTGCATACATACCCATGTGATAAATGGCGATGAAGTTCTTTTGGGAAGCGAAACTCAAAAAAGGAAGCGGCAATTCCGGAGAACAATGATATCCCCCTGGGTAAATCGAGTGCGGAACGACATAACCCACCATTCCGTAACTCATAGTCTCTTCGAACCCTTCAGGCAAATTTCGCAGTATCACTTGCCTCAGCGTTTCTAACGCCTCCATCCTCTCTTTAGGGGCTGCAGCTATGTACTCTGTGGGATTGTCGGCTTTTATAGACATGGGAGGTACAAGGTAGGAATAAGAAATGGAACTTTTGATCACACCTCGTGCGTTTACCTCGAAAATTTGTCAACCGGTTGGTTGACTTTTTTACGGTACAAGGTGATGTCACGTGCTGCACACAAATTCGTTAGGGAATTTGTCAACCAGTTGGTTGACTTTTTTACGGTACGTGACGTTCTCGTGCGACAACGACATGATTTGAATAGATGAATTCTCACTTAGTTGCGCAAAAATATGTAGCTTAACGAAAAATTACAATCATGAAAAGCATGTATTATTTTCAATAGCAGGTGGGTTAGTGTTATTTATTTGGTCGTTCGTTTCTTGGGCTGGAGCAAATTTGCACGGTGATCAAAAGACACACACGCCACTTCAATATGAGGTGCTGCAAGCAATAGAAGCGACAGGATTGGAGCCCGGCATGTACGCTCTGGGTACTCCAGATCCTAACACGGATATGGATGCCATAAACATCGAGTTTAATGATAAAATTTTAGGTAAGCCGTGGGGTGTCTTGAATTACCAGGAGAAGATGGAGAAGTCTATGGGTATGAATATGCTCCGAGGATTAACTAGTAGCATAATCGTAGCTCTGTTCCTTTCGATTATTCTCGGAAACCTGGTAACACCTACAATGAAAACAGCTGTACTTGTGTCTCTAGGGATAGGGCTGATGGCATTCTTTGTGGAGCCGTATTCTTACCATATTTGGTTTAAAACACCAGGCACATTTGCTCACCTAGCGGACGCCATAGTGCCATGGGTATTGATGGGCGGAGTGTGGAGCTTGATTAACACACCAGCCTAGTTCTGGATTACAACACGTGTGGTTTCAATGGAGTTGGAAGAAGAAATTAGAAGGAAATACAATCCATTTGGAAGCGAGCTTACATCGAAAGTTGTGAGCTCGTTTTTTACATCACCATCTAAGACTAGATTTCCAGAAGCGGAGAGGAGCTTGAAGGTGTAGGATTCTTTGAGGGATGGAATGTGAAGGTTCAGAGTTGAAGTAACAGGGTTAGGGTACACTAATATTTCGCCGAGATTTTCTGAAGCTATGGAGATGCCGACGTGGTCATTATTAAACGCGAAAGTGGGGTCTTGTATGGTGAATGAGCCGATTCCGTTAGGGACTCGGGCGTATGTGAGATTGTCGTATTGAGAGCTGAAAGTGGTTTGGTCTACGATAGCTAAATCCGCAGTTGTGAGAATCACAGACTCTCCAGAGCCAGAAAGCTTGAAGTTCGCGTGAAGAGGCCCATCAGAACCATCTTCATCGGCCCAAACTATCAGATACCCCCCCGCCGGAATAATTGAGCCCTCCGGGAAGGTCCACTTATCCAGGTTCCAAGGATTATCGCTCAAATGCCAGCCACTGAGATCCGCCATTTCAACGTCTGACATATTGTATAGTTCTATCCAATCTTCGAACTCGCCAGATTCGTCAGAAGCCGTAGTGGAGTTCTTAGCCATAAGTTCGTTTATTACAACCGAAGGGAACTCAACCTCTACTGGGTCAACAGTATAATAATACGTGTCGTGTTCCGCACCTGCTGGTTCGTAAACTCTTGTTCCAACAGTGTTTGCAGAGATAGCTTCAATGTAGAATCTAACAAAGGTTCCTGCCTCAACAGCAGGAATCATAGCTGCATAGACATCACCCAAAATACCTAGGCTCATCGGAGCTTTTTCGAAAATTCCATTAATAGAATAGCTATAGAATAAATTCACTTCAGATATACCCATAGAGCTTGCAACTTCTGCTGATATAGTAGTCGAAGTATTCGCCAAAGGGCTTTCCCACAATCCTTCTGAAGACCACATTTCAACGTTAGAAATAGCAGGAGAAACTACATTAATTTCTGAAGCATTTGAAAGGAAGGTGTATCTATCGTTTATACTATTTATGAGCAGGTTAGTCTCATTTAAAAACATACCGTATGGATATATAGCAACAGGATCGTTGTCAACCTCGTTAGCAATGAATGCAGACCAATCTTCAATCATGGGTGCAGAAACTTCAGGGTTGAGTAGTTCTTCTAAAAGAGTCCTATAATGAGCTAGGTAACGCTGCCTTAATTCTGGTACTTGAAGCATGCGATATAATAATGGATAGTTCTCGTCATCAGAATTGTAAAATGGAGACCAGTATAAATCCTGTTGCATTAGAACTGTGTTACCGTCATATTCTAGAGGTGTCATCCTTCCTGTTTCCTCTTCGTAATAAACATGGTAATCCATTTTCCCCTTGTGGATGTAACTGTCGTCATCTACGAATAAGTTTTCTGATGCTAAAAACCAAAGCGTCCTATCCACATCCATCACCTCATTTAATGCCGAGTACAGATTATCAAGTGGAGTGTTTTCAAGTATATCACAAGTGTTGACAAGCACATCCCACGGATTTTCAAGGTCGGACATTTTAAGGGTGTAGTACTGTTGGTATTCCGTTGTGTCTGTGCCAAGGTAGTTCAGTGCCGCAGTTCCGTCACCCCAATTAGGGCCGCCACCGCCACCACCGCCACCGCCACCGCCACCGCCACCACCACCGCCG
>CAWVZZ010000149.1:0-3758 GCA_963934745.1 uncultured Flavobacteriales bacterium
CTAGCTGAGAAGGAGTATATGTTTAAAGTCCAAATCAATTGGCTATCCATTAAAAGCGAAAGTGAAGCGAACGAGATGTTGGATGCCCAGCTGGAGGTAATTCGAAGGAAGAAAATGATTAATGGGAATCCTTTTGGGATGCCGAGCAGGATGTGGGGTTTTGTGTTAGACAAGGCGGGGATTGATGGAGATACGGTTTGGCATCAGCTATCGAAAAAAAACAGAAATAAACTCCTCAACCTCCTTCTCAATGATGTGTACGAAGTGAGAGGTAAAACTACCTTTAAGGAAGAATTTGTAACATGTGGCGGAGTGAATTTGTCAGATATAAATATGCTGACCATGGAAAGCCTGAAGTGTAAGGGTATGTATTTCGCGGGAGAGGTGATAGATGTGGATGGTATTACCGGAGGCTTTAACTTTCAAGCTGCATGGACGACAGGTTTTGTGGCAGGGAAATTGAATTGAAACGGATATGAAATTTAAAGGGAAGAAATATTTAGCCTTGATGATAACGTGTTGAGTGGCTATCACCACCAACGCTCAAAAAGTATACTCCGTCGATTCACAGTGGCAAGCCGATGTGAAGGTCTATGTAGTTGATTCAGTCTGGCAAGCCGATTTGTCCGTTTATAAAGTGGATTCACAATGGCAAGCTGACGGCAATGAAGGGAAGTGGGACTTCACCGATTCCGAGTGGCAGGCGGAGTGGGAAAACAAGTCAAAGATCCATTTGATGTATTGACTTTATCCATGGCGGCTTCGGCCAGTTTTTCACACTGCTATTTTTTGGTTTGATTCCATAACTTAAATGTAAATATATATTTACCTTTGCACTATGAAACGAAACACCAGAAAAGCACTTGATTGTAGATTAGTGGGCCCGAGTGAAATTGACCCAAATTATTTCAGGTATGAAGTAACGATTCAGGAGTCTGATGGAGAGGTGTATAAAGCACCAGCTTTCGGAAAGGATATGCAAGACGCACTGAGCCGCCTTGTTTGGAATCAAAGAACAGAGGCCGTGTCTCAACTTGCAGGTAGAAAGCCATGGATGCAATTTATTCCCTTATTAAGTCTTTTTTGTGTGCTAGGCGTATTTGCTATGCAATCTAAGATCGACAATAATCCAGCATGGATATTAGGCGGAATTGCTTCGGTTGGAGCTATTCTAGGGGTTGCGATTCTTTGGACTAACCATCTTAATAAGCAGTAATAGTATCTTCTGATACCTTGACTCTGGTGCAGATTATTTTTGTGTAATGAAACTAAGGGGGCTCATATTTTTTATGTCTTTCAGCACGATGTTTTTCTGGGCTGCTTCAGCCCAAACCTTATTCGGAGTAGTCCTCTCCCATGACGGTACACCCATTGAAAACGCATCTGTTTATTCACATAGTATAGAAAAGGGAACTAACACCGATGCTAAGGGGTTGTTTGAATTACAAATTCAGAGTTCGGATGTAATCGTAATTCATGTGGCTTCGATAGGATTTAAGACGTTAGAAATATCGGTAGTGGATATAAGTACGTTTTTGAAAATTGTACTTGATGAGGATATTTACAATCTTTACGAGGTTGTGGTAGAGAGTGGAGTCGCGAGTTCTGATCATCTCTGCCTTGTGAAAATATCATCCATGAAGGTAGAGCAGCTAGACAGATCATCATCTCCATCTAGAATCATTGCATTAGCTACAGAAACAGGAGTCGAAATGATAACCTCTGGTGGCGGGGTCGTGATTCCTGTTATTAGAGGTTTATCGGGGATGAGGATAGCTACCTTATATAGAGGAGCGAAAATTGAAAGCCAAGCTTGGGGGGCTGACCATGGGATTTATCTGCCAGAGCAAGGCGTTGATAGGGTAGAGATTATAAAGGGTCCTAATGCTATAGCTATAGGGTCTGATGCAATAGGAGGAGTGCTAAATTTCCTACCAGAAAACCCACTCTCGGAAATAGGTAGAGAATCTTCAGTGTCAATTAGAGGTTTTACCTCAAGTACAGGACTTAATGCATCTTTTATCACAAAGAAGAGGTCGCGTCATGCCCATCATTCATTTAGTGGAGGAATTAATGACCACGGAAACTATAACCTTCCAGATGGAAGTGAAGTAGAAAACTCTGCTTACAACCAGTTTTTTGCACAGGGTGTTTTCGGATATATAAAAAACTGGGGTTTAATAGATGGCGCCTATTCCTCTTCTTATAATAAAGCTGGCATGATAGGCTCTGAAGGATGGCAACAATCCGGGGATCATTTAATGACCACCTCAGCAACGGTTATTAAACTAGGTTGGAAATTTAAACCCACTTTATCATATCAATTAAATCACAGGAAGGAATTTGAAAATAGGATTTCCCCAGAAACAGGAGAAGTCATTGAGATAGCAGATTTAGATATGAGTTTAAGGACGCTTAGATATGATTTAAACGTCTCAAAAAAGTCAGAGGGCAATTACTTCTTAAGCTTCGGCTCACAAGGCCAAATCTCAACTAACATTAATTCAGAGGAACAAGTTGATTTATTCATTCCTGACGCGAGATGCTTTGATCTAATAGTGTTTGCTGTTTCAAAATGGTCGAGTGATAATCTTACTTTACAAACGGCCATAAGGGGGGATGTCGTGGAAATAGTTTCTTCTGAATCGACTTAGTACGGGTATATATCTAATTCGTTTGGACTTCAATACAAAACCTCATCAAGTTCTCACCTCACAGCAAGTAGATCAGCAGGGTCGAGAGCACCAGGTTTATCAGAGCTTTGGGCAAATGGAATTCATCACGGAACGTATAGGTATGAAATAGGTAATTCAAACTTAACCCCTGAGAGGAGCAGGAATTTTGAAATCAGTTACATAGTTGAAAGACCTCAGATACAGGCTCAATTTAATTTGTTCCATAATAACATAAACGATTATATACAGCTAAATCCTACCGGTGAAGAAATAGAAGGGTATAGCGTTTTCGAGTACTTTAATTCTGACGCTACCTTGAGAGGAGGGGAGATAGGTGCAGTTTATTCCCCGGGTTTTGTTGCTGATGTGAAGGTAAAGGCGAGCTTATCGTATGTAGATGGGATTGATGTTGCGACCGACGCAATACTTATGATGATCCCTCCTCTGTCTTTCAATTCAGAGTTTATGTATCAGACATCGAGCCTAGCCTCTTTAGATAATGTGTTCGCTGTTCTCGCTTTTGATGCTGTGTCGGAATATTCAACTTTGCATCTCTCAGCGGGTTTCTCATTAATGTCGAAAGTTGATTTCAATATTTCTGTGCGCAATATCTTTAATGTTGAGTACATTCCTGAGTTGTCACTCCTTAAAAACATCGGTATAGCAGAGCCTGGGAGAAATATTAGCATTAAAGCTGCCGTAAGGTTCTAAAAACATCAATTATTGTGGTTTTTTGTAGGGTTTTTCATTCAAAAGACTCTAATCTGCCGCTTTTTGATGTTTTTACATCTTTAAATAATCGTAATTACCCCTCTTTTTACATGTTTATGCCTAGTTTTATAAACACTTGATTATCATGTTTTTGTAGTAGTATTGGGTTGTGTGGGGGATTTGAACAATCCACCGTGGAAGGAAAAAGTAGTGTACATGTGACACGGTTTAAAAATTTAGAAACATTGGGGGCAGTATTAATTAAAACCCTATACACATGGATAACGTGTTTAAATTTATGGGAGGCTTCTTTAAAGGGCTCACCCAATTATTAATCAGCTTCGCTGCTCTTGCAGTTCTTGCTGAAGTAGT
>CAWVZZ010000150.1:0-3739 GCA_963934745.1 uncultured Flavobacteriales bacterium
TAGGTTGCATACGTGTTACGCACCCGTGCGCCGGTCGTCAGCGGAAAAGCAAGCTTTTCCCTGTTACCCCTCGACTTGCATGTGTTAGGCCTGCCGCTAGCGTTCATCCTGAGCCAGGATCAAACTCTCCATTGTAAGTTATAATCCATAATTGACTCTCAAAAAAAATTAGCATTGGATTCCTCTCCGAAGAGAAGAATTTATAAACACCTCTAAAACGAATCTTAGAAGTGCACCTATCTCTTGCGAGATAGGATTTGGGCTGCTGCATCAAGTCAAAGAACTTTATATTGTGTCGGCACCGAAGTGCTTCATCAATTGCTTTATTTCAAAGCGGACGGCAAAGGTAGTTAAATTATTAATTCAACAAAGTAAAAAGTGACTTTTATTTCAACTTTTTTTCTGCCTCCGAATGTCAAAAAAAACGTGCCTTCCTTCGAAAGCGGGTGCAAATGTACGGTGTCTTTTTCCCCACACAAGAACTTTACTAAGTTATTTTCGAAAATTCTTTTAAAAGGACCTCTAAGTCACGGTATAACAGGGAAATATCTTTTCCTGAAGTACCATCATAGAACCCTCTCAACCTACCCTCTGGATCTACTAGAACCACGTTCTCTGTATGTACAAAGTCTTGATAACCACCATCTCCCTCATCTAAACACGCGAAATAACTCCTTCTTGCGAGTCTATACACCTCATCCTTCTCACCAGTGAGGAACCACCATTTAGAGGGTGAAGCTGCATATTTATCCGCATAAGCAGAAAGTACACTTACACTGTCCGCTTTAGGGGTAACGGAGTGACTAAGTATCCTCACACCCTCGGGTAATCTGTCGTGAACGAGCTTTAGGTTAGACGTCATTAGGGGACAAATCGTGGTACACCTAGTGAAGAAAAAGTCGATAATGAGGATTTGGTCTGCAACATCTGAAAGATGAATGGTGTCACCAAGCTGATTAATCAACGTGAAATCCGTGATGCGATGATCCGTTTCGTTCATCAAAACCGCGTCGACAAGGGCCGGATTAATATCAGAAGGTTGGTAAATCGGTAGGCGATATTCCGTTTTGAAGAAGACTAGGTAGGTAAAAATGATTGCGACAATAACTATTGCTGCGAAAACTGATATATTCTTAATGTTGCCCATTTGATGCGTTGAATGTGGTTTTGCCAGCTACTACTGTGCGTAAAACTCGAGTGGAGAGGATGTCTTCTGGCCCTGCCGTGAGGAGGTTCATATCTAAGACTACGAGGTCTGCCCATTTACCTACCTCTATTGAACCGACTTCTGAATCGTTATTGTTTGCTATTGCAGACCAAAGCGTCATACCTAATAGTGCTGAACTTCTATCTAAGGCCTGGTCCATCATATAACCTTCTTCGGGATATCCCGTTGCATCCTTCCTTATAGTAGCTGCGTAAAACGTTTTTAAGGGGTCTATGTTCTCGACTGGCATGTCTGTTCCGAGTGGGAGGATGCCTATGGTGTTCATTAAATCCCTATACCTATAAGCATGCCTTATCCTGGACTTGCCGAGCCTCTCTCCTGCCCAGTACATGTCTGAAGTCGCGTGGGTAGGTTGGACTGATGGGATAATGCTGGCTCTTCCGAACATCCATAGGTCTTCGGGATTGACTACTTGGGCATGTTCGATGCGCCACCTTCTGTCATTAACGCCGCCGAGCACTTGATGGTAGTAATTGAGAACGCCGTGGTTTGCCGCGTCGCCAATGCAATGTGTGGCTACTTGGAAGCCGTCTTCCTTCGCCCTTATTAAGGCGTTGCAATAATCGGCTGAGTCAAGGAAGAGGAAGCTGGTGTGGTCTTGTCTGTCTGAGTACGACTCAACTAGGGCAGCACCACGAGAACCAAGGGAACCGTCCATGTAGAATTTTATTGACTCCGCTATGAGTCTGTCAGTTCTCCATGGGCCCATGTTAAAGGTGGAGTCTAGGTTAGGGTGAGTTCCGCTAGCCATGGCGACAATCCTTATGCTCAACTCGCCTGACTTATGCATGGAGTCTATGAGTCTAATGTCTGCTATGTCTAGACCTGCATCGACTACTGATGTGAGTCCGGCTGCAAATAAGTTTTTCTCTGCAATAATCATGGCACGACGTTTATCGGCATCGTCCTGATCTGGGATTACTTTAAGTAGGTACTCTGCGGCAGCGTCTATTAATATCCCGGAAGGAGATCCATCTTCAAGTGATAGCATTTCACCTCCTGAAAAATCACGGACGATCTCTAAGCCGGCGATTTTAAGGGCTGCTGTATTAGCCAGTAGGGCATGACCGTCGATACGACGGATCGCAACGGGCCTAATGGGGAAGAGCTGGTCTAGTTCTGTGAGTGTGGGATAGGTGGAGGTTTGCCAGTCGTTTTGGTCCCAGCCCCTACCAGTAAGCCAGCCCTCAGGATTAGAGTGCGCAAAAGCCTCAAGACGACTCAGAACCTCATCGTACGACTTAGTTCCGACAAGGTTCACCTTACTCAAGGTGAGAGCATACCCCATAAAGTGGGCGTGAGCGTCTATAAACCCAGGATAAACAACGGCCTGTTTCAAATCCACCAACTCATCACATCTATAGGTGTTGCGAATAGCATACTCAGCTCCTATAGCTACGATACGTCCGTCTTTCACTGCAATAGCAAGATGTTTAGGGGTGTTATCATGTAAACCATCACATGTAAAGACTACGGCATTGTGGAAAATGACATCGGCTTGCTCAGATTTAAAATTGCAGGCTGATGCAAGGAGAGCCACTATAAATAGAAGCCAGATATATTGAATGGATTGTATCATAATTAGAAATGCGAAATTAAGGCACTTTCTCAATAAGGCGTGTCATATCATTTATTAGCTTTACATTCTAACAATTAATTTCATCAAATTCAATCAAGCATGATTCGCAACATTAAACTCTTATTCTCTGCATTTGGAATATTCGCTGCTTCTTTTATTTCAGCCCAAACCGTTACTCACACCATAATCGAAGTTCAGGGTGAGTTATTCAGCTCTCCTCTTATAGAACAAATAGTTACCGTACAGGGTGTCGTAACTGCTACTAGTGAGTTCGGATATTTCATACAAGATGGCGATGGAGCCTGGAATGGCGTATTCGTTTACGACAACACTAACCTCCCATCAGTGGGCGACCACATTGTAGTACAGGGAGAAGTAGCCGAGTACTTTGACAACACAGAGCTATTAAACATCACGTACTTTGAGGTTGGAACTAGTGGAAACGATCTTCCATCCGCGGCTCAATTAGGCACGGGATTTATCGGAGTTACAGGCGAGCCATATGAGGGTTGCCTAGTTAGAATCTATAACGCAGAGTGTACGACACCAGATGCTGATTACGGCCAAGGGTATTTCAATGACGGAACTGGCGACTGCATGGTTGACGATTTAATTTACGCTCCTGACCCAGCATGGGTTCTAGGTGAGTACTACACTATTACAGGCGCTCTTAATTACAGCTTTGAGGAGTATAAAATCGAGCCACGAACTTCAAGCGACGTAAGCATAGGTATGTATACAGAATTCATTGAGCTAACAAAACTCAGCCTCTTCCCTAACCCCACAACAGACTTCGTGACATTCAATTTGAACCAAGATGCTGTAGTAAATATTTACGACAACAACGGCAGACTAGTCGTAGTTGAGAATCTACAAGCTGGCGAGGTGGTGTTAAACGTGAGCAACTACTACCCTGGAACATACCGCATCGA
>CAWVZZ010000151.1:0-3667 GCA_963934745.1 uncultured Flavobacteriales bacterium
CGGAGGAAGTCCCACACCTTGTGGAATCATACCCGGAGCATCACTGCTTGCCATGCCTATAGTCCAGTAAGTATCATACTGCATGTCTGCAAAGGCACCTATCCAGAAACCCGAAGGATTCGTTCCATCCATAGCTATTGAACCAGAGACGGGATTGTGACATCCACAAGGGGCGTCTATATACATAGGTGGTGTGCCGAGAGCGGCGACATCAGCGTATATAGCACTTAATACATCTGTTGAACTTGTGAAGTCTGCGTAGACTTGATAAGTTACAAATCCATCTAAATCACCTGGAATATCAAATGTATCATCAGGTGTGGGGGTATTAGGTCCGTAGAAGGCAGTATCTACTTCTATAGTAACACCCAACATTTGGGCTTGAGTATATGAAGTGATCGCTAATGCGAATCCTAAAAGTAGTAGGCGAAAATTCATGCAAATAATTGAAGTGTCCAAAGAAAAAAGTGGCATTAATTCAAGACCGCAAAATAATAGATTTTAGCTAAAAATACATATAAAATACTACTAGCAATTGTTAATACGCATTTGTTGAGATAAAAGCATGCTCTTTGAGCCGTCTCGTTTAGCTTAATTTCGCCACAGAAATAATGACAATGGAAGCCCCCAAACCTTACAAGCCCACTAATAAAGTACGAATAGTTTCTGCTGCAAGTCTATTTGACGGTCATGATGCTGCCATAAACATTATGCGTAGGATTATTCAACGAACTGGGTGTGAGGTAATCCACCTAGGACACGACAGAAGCGTGGACGAAGTAGTAAACACTGCTATTCAGGAGGATGCACAAGCAATTGCTATGACTTCATATCAAGGAGGTCATAATGAATATTTTAAGTATATGAAAGACCTTTTAGTGGAGAGAGGTTCTGGACATATTAAGATTTTCGGTGGGGGTGGTGGAACCATACTTCCCGATGAAATCGCTGAACTTCAAGAATATGGCATCGAAAGGATATACCATCCAGATGACGGAAGAGAGATGGGTCTGCAGGGCATGATAAATGACCTTGTTTCCAGAGCCGATTACCCTACAGTCACCTCAATTTCAGATTTAGACGGAGCTTTAGACAGGTTAGACGATAGAAACATCCGCGATATTGCTAGATGCATCACGGCTGCAGAGAATGATGCCGAAGCATTTGCAAAGGCGTTAGCAAAAGCACACCCTAATTTACCAGAAGTGCCAGTATTAGGTATTACAGGTACTGGCGGTGCAGGAAAATCCTCTATGGTGGATGAGATAGTACGTCGATTCCTTGCAGGGTTCCCTAAAAAAAGGGTGGCCTTAGTAAGTGTCGACCCCTCTAAACGCAAAACTGGAGGAGCTCTTTTAGGCGACAGGATTCGAATGAATTCAATTCACAACGACAGGGTGTATATGCGCTCACTTGCTACGAGACAGTCGAATCTGGCGCTTTCAAAGCACGTTGCTGAGGCATTAAATGTGCTTCGTGCGGCTGAGTTTGATCTAATTATTCTTGAAACTAGTGGCATAGGCCAAAGTGATACAGAAATTATGGAACACAGCGATGTGGCTCTGTACATTATGACTCCCGAATTCGGAGCAGCCACACAACTTGAAAAGATTGACATGCTCGACTTTGCTGATGTTGTAGCGATCAACAAGTCTGACAAACGTGGCGCTCAAGACGCAATTAGGGACGTAAGAAAGCAATTTAAACGCAACCACGACTTATGGGAAGCTAAAGATGAAGAGCTCCCAGTAATCGGTACTATTGCAAGTCAATTTAACGATCCAGGCACGAACAACTTATACACTATGTTGATCACCTGCATAGCAGAGAAGACCGGTGCTGACCTAAGTCCTGAAAAAGTGTTGTCTAGTGAAGAGAGCGAGAAGATTTTCATCATACCGCCGTCTAGGGTTAGGTATCTGAGTGAAATTGCCGAGACGAACAGAGCTTATGACAAAACGATGGAGAAACAGGCTGTCGTAGCGGAAAGGGTTAGTGCGCTTAATAAGTCGGCACTAGAGTTTGATTCCGTAATCAAGTCTGAAATCGAGAACAAGGCAGCTGAAGTAAAACTGGAATTAGACCCGAAAATATCAGCGTGGATAGAGGCGTGGCCTGAATTAAAGGCTAGATATTCAGCTGAGGTGTACACGTATGAGGTAAGAGGACGAGAAATTAATATCCAGACGAAAAGACAATCCCTCTCACATCAAAAGATTTCTAAAATTAGCCTCCCCTCCTACTCTAGCTGGGGTGATTTAGTGCGTTGGTCTGCACAGGAGAACCTACCTGGAGCATTCCCATACACGGCGGGGATATATCCTTTTAAAAGGCAAGGCGAGGATCCTACGAGGATGTTTGCTGGAGAAGGTGGCCCAGAGAGAACTAATAAAAGATTCCACTACGTCTCACTAGGCATGCCTGCAAAACGATTATCGACAGCTTTCGACTCTGTAACTCTTTACGGAAACGATCCTAACATCAGACCAGATATTTACGGCAAGGTGGGTAACGCCGGCGTGAGTGTCTGCTCACTTAATGACGCGAAAAAACTTTATAGTGGTTTCGATTTATGCGACCCTACTACTTCTGTATCTATGACCATCAATGGTCCTGCTCCTATGCTATTGTCGTTCTTTTTAAACGCCGCAATAGATCAGAAATGTGAGACGTTCATCCGCGAGAACCGTTTGGAGTCAAAGGTAGAAGCCGTTCTAAAAGCAAAGTGGGATGATAAAGGCCTTCAGAGACCTTGTTATGAAGGGGAACTTCCAGAAGGGAACGACGGACTGGGATTATTGCTACTTGGATGTACAGGTGACGAGATACTCGACAAGGCTACATATTCAAAACTGAAGGTAGAAGCTTTAACATCTGTGAGAGGTACTGTTCAAGCTGACATCCTTAAGGAGGATCAAGCACAGAATACCTGTATTTTTTCTACTGAATTTGCACTTAGACTTATGGGTGATGTTCAACAGTATTTTATAGACGAAAAAGTCAGAAACTTCTACTCTGTCTCAATTAGCGGATACCACATTGCTGAAGCTGGTGCTAACCCCATCACTCAACTAGCGTTTACGCTATCTAATGGGTTTACGTATGTAGAGTACTACCTAAGCCGCGGGATGGACATCAATGACTTCGGTCCTAACCTGAGCTTTTTCTTCTCAAATGGAGTAGATCCGGAGTATGCGGTTATAGGTCGTGTGGCTAGACGGATTTGGGCTAAAGCAATGCGAGAGAAATACGACGCATCTCCGAGAGCGCAAATGCTCAAGTACCACATCCAAACCTCTGGTAGATCATTGCACGCACAGGAAATAGATTTCAACGACATACGCACCACATTGCAAGCTCTGTACGCGATTTACGACAACTGTAACTCACTACACACAAATGCATACGACGAGGCTATTACGACTCCTACAGAAGGGTCTGTTAGGAGAGCTATGGCGATTCAGTTGATCATCAACAAAGAGTTGGGCCTAGCGATGAATGAAAATCCGCTACAGGGCTCGTTTATTATAGAGGAGTTAACTGATTTGGTTGAGGAAGCTGTACTGATGGAGTTTGACAACATCACAGAACGAGGTGGAGTATTAGGCGCTATGGAGACAATGTATCAGCGTTCTAGAATACAGGAAGAATCACTGCACTACGAGAC
>CAWVZZ010000152.1:0-3666 GCA_963934745.1 uncultured Flavobacteriales bacterium
TGGGACAGATTTATGAAACTGTACTAGGATGGGCAGGTCAGAACTTAGGTATTAAGTTCGCTACTCCTATTTTTGACGGTGCAACGCTTGGAGAAATTACAGAATTAACTGAAAAGGCTGGTGTTCCTGATTGTGGGGTTACTTACCTATATGACGGAGGAACAGGCGAACGTTTTGATCAACCAGCTACGGTAGGTGTAATCTATATGATTAAGCTGAGCCACATGGTTGATGATAAGATGCACGCTCGTTCTATCGGACCTTACTCTTTAATTACTCAACAACCATTAGGAGGTAAAGCTCAGTTTGGTGGTCAGAGATTTGGAGAGATGGAGGTTTGGGCACTCGAGGCATTCGGTGCAGCAAATATTCTTCAAGAGATTCTAACTATTAAGTCTGACGATGTAGTCGGACGTGCTAAGGCTTATGAAGCTATGGTTAAGGGTGATGTTATGCCGAAACCGGGTATCCCGGAATCGTTTAACGTACTCATGCATGAGCTTAAAGGACTTGGTTTAAGCGTTTCATTAGATTAATCACCCGTAGATACAACTGATAATGTTCCAACAAAAGAACCCCCAGCAAAGCTCGAGTGACTTCTCGACAATAACTATCTCGTTATCGTCACCGGAGACAATTCTAGAGCAATCACATGGTGAAGTACTGAAGCCAGAAACAATCAATTACCGTACCTATAAGCCGGAACGTGATGGATTATTCTGCGAACGTATTTTCGGCCCTGTTAAAGATTTCGAATGTCATTGCGGAAAATATAAGCGTATTCGGTACAAGAATATTGTTTGTGACCGTTGTGGAGTAGAAGTAACTGAAAAGAAAGTACGTCGTGAGCGTATGGGCCACATTTCACTTGTGGTGCCTGTTGCTCATATCTGGTATTTCAAAAGCTTACCTAATAAAATTGGTTACCTCTTAGGATTGCCTTCTAAGAAGTTAGACCAAATCATTTATTACGAGCGTTACGCTGTAATAAACCCAGGTGTTGCAAAAAATGCAGAAGGAGAGGCGTTAGAAATAAATGATTTCCTTACTGAGGATGAGTACTTCGATGTACTCGATACTCTACCTAAGGAGAATCAATATTTAGACGACAATCATCCCGATAAGTTCTTAGCTAAGATGGGTGCTGAAGCAGTCCATGACTTGCTTGCTAACTTAGATCTAGAAGCCTTGGCTTGTTTCCTTAGAAATAAAGCTGATACGGAAACTTCACAACAACGTAAGAGCGAGGCCTTAAAACGCCTTCAGGTTGTTCAGAATATGCGTGATTCTCAATTGAGAATCGATAATCGTCCCGAGTGGATGATTGTTAAGGTAGTACCGGTTATTCCACCAGAGTTACGTCCACTCGTTCCACTTGATGGTGGTCGTTTCGCGACTTCTGATTTGAATGATCTGTACCGTCGAGTTATCATACGTAACAACCGTCTTAAGAGACTTGTGGAGATCAAAGCTCCTGAGGTTATTTTAAGAAACGAGAAGCGTATGCTTCAGGAGGCAGTTGATAGCTTGTTTGACAACAGTCGTAAGTCTAGTGCGGTTAAGACAGAGTCTAATCGTCCACTAAAATCTTTGAGCGATAGCTTGAAAGGTAAGCAGGGACGTTTCCGTCAGAACCTTCTCGGTAAGCGTGTTGATTATTCAGCTCGTTCTGTAATCGTTGTAGGTCCTACACTTAAAATGCACGAGTGTGGTATGCCTAAGGATATGGCAGCAGAGCTCTACAAACCATTCATCATCAGGAAGATGTTGGAGCGCGGTATTGTAAAGACTGTAAAATCAGCAAAGAAGATTATTGATGCTAAGGATCCTATTGTTTGGGACATCTTAGAGAATGTAATGAAAGGGCATCCGGTTCTATTGAATCGTGCTCCTACACTTCACCGTCTCGGTATACAGGCTTTCCAGCCCAAGTTAATTGAAGGAAAGGCTATCCAGCTTCATCCTTTAGCTTGTACTGCGTTTAACGCCGATTTTGATGGAGACCAAATGGCTGTTCACTTGCCACTAGGGCACTCGGCAGTTCTTGAGGCTCAGCTATTAATGCTAGCTTCACATAACATTTTGAACCCAGCTAACGGGGCGCCGATTACCGTTCCTTCTCAGGACATGGTATTAGGTTTGTACTACATCACTAAAGAAAGAAAATCAACTCCGGAACTTATAGTTAAGGGCGAGGGTACGGTTTGTTATTCTTCGGAAGAGGTAAGTATAGCACACCAGGAGGGTAAGATAGATCTTCACGCAGCTATTAAGATGCGTTTTGTCGATATCGATGGTAATGCTTCTCTCATTGACACAACTTGTGGTAGAGTATTATTTAACGAGTCTGTTCCTAAGGAAGTAGGCTATATTAACGAGCTATTAACAAAGAAGTCATTAAGAGATATTATTGCTAGAATCTTAGAGGTTGTAGGTGTTCCGAGAACATCACAGTTCCTAGACGATATTAAAGATCTCGGGTTTACAATGGCTTTCAAGGGAGGCTTGAGCTTCAACTTGAATGACGTTATTATCCCACCTGAAAAGGAGAAGCTTGTAGCTAAAGCTACTGGTGAAGTAGCTGAGGTGATGGAGAACTACAATATGGGTCTCATCACTAATAATGAGCGTTACAACCAAATCATTGATATTTGGACACACACGAACTCTCGTCTAACTAACATCCTTATGGATAGGTTAGAGACTGATAAGCAAGGATTCAACTCTATCTACATGATGATGCACTCTGGTGCTCGTGGATCTAAAGAGCAAATACGTCAGCTATCAGGTATGCGTGGTCTAATGGCTAAGCCGCAGAAATCTTCTGCTACTGGCGGTCAGGATATTATTGAGAATCCTATTCTTTCTAACTTTAAAGAGGGACTTTCAATTCTTGAGTACTTTATTTCTACTCACGGTGCTCGTAAAGGACTTGCGGATACAGCTTTGAAAACTGCTGATGCGGGATACCTAACTCGTAGACTTGTTGATGTTGCACAAGATGTAATCGTTAAGATTGAAGATTGTGGTACGTTGAGAGGTATTATGGTAGGGCCGTTGAAGAAGAACGATGAGATTGTTGATGGTATAGGTGAGAGAATTGACGGACGTGTTCCAGCAATAGATGTTTACCACCCAGAGACTGATGAAGTACTAGCTATTGAGGGTGAGGAAATCACTCCTGCTATTGCTCGTATAATCGAAGACGCTGGTGTTGATGAAGTTGAAGTTAGATCTGTTCTTACGTGTGAAGCTCCAGCAGGAATTTGCGCGAAATGCTACGGTCGTAACCTTGCTACTTCAAGAATGGTCCAAAAAGGAGAAGCTGTCGGTGTAATTGCCGCTCAGTCTATCGGTGAGCCGGGTACTCAGTTAACACTTCGTACTTTCCACGTTGGTGGTACAGCTTCTAAAATCTCTGACGACAACGAATTAATTACTAAGTTCGAAGGAGTGGCTGAGATTGAAGACTTAAGAACTGTTGAAAGAAAGAATGCTGACGGTAAGAAAGAAATAGTTGTTAAAATCAGCGTTTTTGACCAACAATAAAGAGGTTCTACTTTGGTAAATAATATGTTTACTTTAATCTTACCAGATTAACCATTTACTAAAAACTTGCTGTAATTTACAGCAATCGAAGAAGAAAAAAAATTGTTTTGTCTATAT
>CAWVZZ010000153.1:0-3650 GCA_963934745.1 uncultured Flavobacteriales bacterium
AATACGATGTTACCTCTCCACAGAGTGGTGATATAGTTAAATGCTTTTACAGCAGATGGGATTGCGATAAGTAATGTGGTGAATACAAATACAGAACCTACGAATGGGTTCATACCCGTAACGAACATATGGTGACCCCAAACAATAAACGAAAGGAATCCAATTGAAAGCAATGATCCAACCATAGCCTTATATCCGAAGATGGGTTTACGTGAGTTCGTTGAGATAATCTCTGAACTGATACCTAATGCAGGAAGAAGAACGATGTAAACCTCAGGGTGACCGAGGAACCAGAATAAGTGTTGGTATAGGATGGGTGATCCTCCTGTAGCATCAAGTGCCTCTCCTCCAATGTGGATATCACTCAAATAAAACGCTGTACCCATAAGTCTATCCATCATGAGAAGGACCACGGCAGATACAAGAACTGGGAAAGAAAGTACACCTAAAATCGCAGTAATCAAGAAGGCCCAAATAGTAAGTGGCAACCTCATCATGTTCAGACCTTTAGTACGAAGGTTGATGATAGTAACGATATAGTTCAAGGAACCTAGCAGCGATGACACTACGAATAATGTCATAGAGATAAGCCAAAGCGTCATACCCATTCCCGATCCTGGCATAGCCTGTGGAAGTGCACTCAAAGGAGGATAAACCGTCCATCCTCCAGAAGCTGCTCCACCCTCAACGAATAGTGAGAACAACATAATCAAGCTAGAAGCTAAGAAGAACCAGTAACTAAGCATGTTTAAGAAGCCAGAAGCCATATCTCTAGCTCCAATCTGTAGCGGAATCAGTAAGTTAGAGAATGTCCCTGACAATCCTCCTGTCAACACGAAGAATACCATAATGGTACCGTGTATAGTCACTAGTGCTAAGTAAGCATTTCTGTCTAGAACTCCGCCTGGAGCCCACTTACCTAAAAATGTCTCAAGAATAGCAAAGCTCTCACCTGGCCAACCTAATTGTAAACGGAAAAACACAGATAGTATAACAGCTAAAATCCCCATAAATATAGCTGTCATTAAAAACTGCTTCGAGATCATCTTATGATCATGCGAGAATATATACTTAGAGATGAAACTCTCTTGATGGTGTGAATGTCCTTCCATATCAGTTCTCTTCTTCAGTTATGTATTCCGTTTGCTGTGCGATCCATGCAGCGTACTCTTCCTTTGTATCAATTATGATTTTCATGCTCATCATATAGTGCTGGGATCCACAAATCTTGTTGCAAAGAAGAATGTAATCAAATTCTGGATTGTCTAAAATCACCCTCATACTATCTGTAGTAATAGTAGGAGTAAACTTAAATCTTGTCGGTACACCTGGCACTGTATTCATTTGTGCTCGAAAGTGGGGCATGAAAGCCGAGTGAATCACATCTCTTGAGCGAAACACGAACTCTATTTCCTGACCTAGAGGAAGGTGAAATTCTCCTTTTACAATCTTATCGTCCTTCCCGGCATCCCAAGAACTAAGAACTGTAAGAGAATCCTTTTCAAAGTTGAAGGGAATAAGCTCTAATGTTCTTTGACGATGTCTCTTAAGTCTATAGATTTTATCCTCTTTCGCAGCATATGAGCTCTCTGTAAGAATGGTGTAATTACCCGGCTTGAGCAAGTCTTCTATTACCTGAAGTCTAGCCTCTAGATGAGCTTTGTGATCTTCAGACATACCGTGAGAGTCCCCGTGATCACCATGACCGTGGTCATCTACTGGATGAAGTTGATCTTCGATCTTAGCTTTTTCAGATAGAAGATGTCCTTTCTCTGCGCCTAACTCCGTTCTTAGTTTCGCTATTTTTTCCTCAATATTCGCTAAAGCATCATCAACGCCTTCTTGTGTGATAATACCTAATGGATTAGTGGGTGTAATCACGTTGAAATCCGTCACCCCGAACTCACCATCATCTCCAGTATATCTAACAGTCCAATCAAATTGCTTTGAGTAAACTTCAACACGCATTGCATCCTCAGAAGCTTCGCCTGTCATATCTATCCAAGTACGGAGACCGTAAATGATAATTATAGCAAGCACTATTGTAGGGACTATAGTCCAAATCAACTCGAGCTTATTATCGTGAGTGACGAATTGTGCTTTTCTATTCTTATCGTATCGGTACTTATTCGCAAAGACGAACAAGAATGAATTGACAACAAAGAAAATAAATAATACTAGATAAAGATTGAACACCATTAAATCATCAACCACTACACCGTGTTCAGATGCAGATGGAGGTAAATAATTACCGTAACGAATTATCTGCCAAATCGTAGTCGCGTAAAAAACTACCATGAACACTATCCAAAGTGTTCCTTGCATGCGTGTGTCAGCATCAGAAATATCTTCTTCACGTTGACCGCGAAGGTCAGCAGAAAGACGATAAACTTTCGCCAGTTGAGCAACGGCGATAACGCCTACAACTATGACTAAAAGTATGAGAAGTTTCATCATGAGATTTCTAACTTAATCAGATCAGTAGTTTAAATCCTTAGACTCCTGAAGCATCGGATGGTTCTTAGGAATGAGTGGAGCTTTAGAAAGTGTCGATAATGTTCTATTGATAAAGAGCCCTAGAAAACCGAGGAATAATCCGATTTCGAATAATCCGATTTCGTTATGATCGAACATCGTTCCAGGTATCACGAGCAGATAAACATCGGCATAGTGACCGATGAATATTAAAAATGCTACAGGAACTAAGAACTTAGGATTACGCTTTGCGTCACGTGCTATTAACACGTAGAAAGGCACCACGAAGTTCACTAAGAACATCATTAAAAATGGCACCTTATAGTCGGTGAACATTCTAGCGATGTAATATGTCACCTCCTCAGGGATATTTGAATACCAAATCAGCATGAACTGACTGAAGAACAGGTAACTCCATAACATTGAAATCGCAAACATCCATTTACCTAAATCGTGCATATGGCTTTCGTTTACTTCTGGGAAGTAACCCTTTGTACGTAACCACAGCATCATCACGTTAGCGAAAATTATCATGCTAACCCACATCCCTGCGAATAGATACCATCCGAAGAGTGTACTGAACCAGTGAGGGTCGATGGACATAATCCAATCCCATGCTAGTGTAGATGAGAATACCGCGAAGAATACAAGAAACAGTGCACTACGACGAAATTGCTTGTAGTGAAGTTCTAAGCTGGGCATAGTGTCTTCAAGTAAAGACCACTTGCGGAACATAAATGCGAATCCTAAGAAAGTAGCTATGTAAACAAGGGTACGTCCCCAGAAAAATCCAGGAGTGAAATAGCTTTGTTTACCTGCTAAAAGAGCGTCATAGTTATCGGAAGCGATATCGTATAGTGACGAATCCATCCAGTGATATAAATGGTGGAAGTGGAATTGTCCTGCTAGTAAAATAAATACGATAATTCCGGCTCCATATGGTAAGAACCCCCACATTGCTTCGAAGAGACGCTTCAGGACTACAGACCAGGCACTTTCAGTAGCGTACTGAAGGGCGTAGAAAAATAGAGCTGCTAGAGAGATTGAGAAGTAGAAGTAACCATTAACGAGAAGATTCGCCCACCATCTCTGGTGTCCATGCGAATGATCCGTTAGATAACCTCCGATTAAGGCGACGAGACCCACGACCATTAAGATCTGGGTTACAAGCTTTG
>CAWVZZ010000154.1:0-3623 GCA_963934745.1 uncultured Flavobacteriales bacterium
AAGAAAGTTGACGCTATCGTAAAAGAAACTGCAGACGAGGATTTAAGACTTATCAGTGGGATACCTACATGGGTACAGATGTATTTCGAGAAACTTCTCAAGTACAAAAAAGCTGACACTGTTCAGGAAGTTTTCCCTAACCTCAGCCTGTTCGTTCACGGAGGCACATCATACGCTCCCTATGCAGAACGTTTCAAGCAGTTAATAGGCTTCGATATCGCTCGTGTTGAACTTTACCCTGCATCTGAAGGCTTCCTAGCTTTCCAAGATACACCAGGAGTGGAGGGCATGCTATTAAACATAGCTGACGGGATATTCTTTGAATTCATTCCTGTCGACAAGCTAGGCGAAGACGGTGCGCCAAGGCTCACGGTTGATCAAGTAGAGCTCGGCGTGAACTATGCAGTCGTTATCACTTCTAAAGCGGGTCTTTACGGATATTTAATAGGTGATACTGTAAAGTTCGTTTGTGATGCACCGTACAGAATTATTGTAACGGGGCGAACGAAACAATTCATTTCTGCTTTCGGTGAGCACGTAATTTCTGAAGAAGTAGAAAGCGCAATTGCTGAGGTGACGGCTAATCATAATGCTGTTGTCAGGGATTTCCATCTAGCTCCTGTTATCGCCGCTAAAAAGGGTGAGGGATATCACGAGTGGTTGATTGAGTTTGAGACGAAACCCAAATCCATGAAGAACTTCTCTTCTGATTTATGTGAAGCTCTCCAATCTCGCAACTCGTACTACAAAGATCTAGTTTCTGGCGGTGTTATTAAACCAGCATCTGTTACAGCTCTGAAGAAAAAAGCATTTGTAACAGCGATGTCTTCAATGGGTAAGCTCGGAGGCCAAAACAAAATCCCTCGACTTGCTAACGATAGAAAATTAGCAGACTTACTTACGGGTTCTGCCACTGAAAAAAAAGCCCCTGCTAAGAAAGCAACAGCAAAGAAGCCGGCAAAGAAGAAATGAGGATAATTGCTCTCACGGGTGGTAGCGGATCTGGAAAATCCACTGTATTAAATGGCCTGCGTGAGCATTTTCAGAAGAAGGTATCAATACTCTCTCTCGACGACTACTACCGACCTCGTGAAGAGTTACCGGTAGATGATAACGGCGAAACGAATTACGACGTTCCCGACGCTATAAATCACTCGAATTTATTTCGAGATATTAATATTCTTGCTTCAGGAGCAGCTGTTGAATTCAAAACATACACCTATAATAGGTCTGCCATGAAATCCGAAGTTCTGAGAACCGAGCCAGCTCCGTGGTTAGTTGTTGAAGGTCTTTTCGTTCTACACAATGATAAAGTAAGAGACCTTTTCGATATTAAAGCTTATATAGATGCATCTGTTTCGACACGACTAGAACGAAGGAAGCACAGAGATATGACGGTAAGAGGCTACTCCCCAGACGAAGTCCAATACCAATGGGACAATCACGTAAGGCCAGCTGACATCCAGCATATCGAACCTTGGAGGGACCAATGTGATGTGGTGATAGATAACGAAAATGACTGGCAACAAGGGCTCTTTGAACTAATAAAATTGATGGAATCATAATCTCATGAGAAAAGCTTTTACCCTCCATACCTGTAAGACATGCCAAAGAATTTTCGATGATCTTAATCCCGAAGCTAACGGTTGTGAGGTGATAAATATCAAAGAGCAGGGGATAGGCGGGGAAGTTCTAGATGCGATGAAAGTGCATGCAGGATCGTATGAAGCTCTGTTCTCAAGGAGAGCCATGAAGTTCCGTAGTATGGGTTTAGCTGATAAAAAGCTATCTGAAAATGATTATCGCACACTAATATTAGGAGAGTATACATTTTTAAAAAGGCCTGTTTTCTTATTTGATGATGCTGTAACTGCAGGCTCGAGGAAATCAGAGGTGGAAAGAGCACGCGAGTTGTTAAGATGAGAAAGGCCCATATAGCTCTGTTAACAGTTGGGGTTATTTATGGTTTAAACTACTATGTGGCGAAGGGTTTGATGCCGGACTTGATAGGTCCGTCTGGATTTATTACGCTGAGGGTTGTAGGGGGAGGGTTGATGTTTTGGGTGATACTTATGATGGTGGGCAGGCAGAAGATAGATAGGGGAGACTGGGGAAGGTTAGCAATTTGTGGGCTGACTGGAGTCGCTGTAAATCAGTTGTGTTTCTTTAATGGATTATCGTTGACTAGTCCTGTCCATGCCTCTCTCATTATGACGATAAATCCGATCTTCGTTCTAGTGGCAAGTTCTTTTTTATTAGGATCAAAAGTAACGGGCAGAAAATTAACGGGTATAGTTCTTGGCGGTGTGGGTGCGGCAACTCTGTTGTTGCTAGGTGCAGGAAATGAAGTGACAGATAATGGAGCCAGTATTAGAGGCGATGCTTTGATATTGATAAACTCTATTTCGTACGGAGTGTATTTAGTGGTGGTGAAACCGCTGATGGCGAAGTACAAACCTCTGACAGTTATTGCTTGGGTATTCTTTTTCGGGGCAGTGTTTGCTGTACCATTCGGTGTGGGGGAGGTGATGGAAATAAAATGGGATGCTTTTGAAGCTGAACATTGGCAAGGGATAGTCTTTGTGATTGTGGGGACCACTTTTCTTGCATATTTACTAAATGTCTATGCCTTAGGGATTGTTGAACCCACTGTAGTTAGCATTTATATATACCTCCAACCACTCATTGTTATGTTAATTTTAGGGGGTTTGGTCTATATGGGAGTAAGGGAAAATGAAAGTGATTTAAATATTCAGACCGCCATATCAGCGCTTGCGATATTCACAGGTGTATGGTTAGTGAGTATCCCTAATGGATGGCTAACTAGTCGATCTAAAGCGTAAATTGCGACATGGCCATTCAAAAACCCTTTAACCTCACAGCTTGGATTGAGGAAAATCGCGCCCTATTAAAACCACCAGTAGGAAATAAGAATCTTTATGTCGAGAGTGGAGATTACATAGTAATGATAGTTGCTGGCCCAAATGCCCGGAAAGATTATCACTATAACGAGACGGAGGAGTTATTCTATCAGCTCGAGGGGGATATATGTGTAAAGATTCAAGAAGATGGAGAAGCAGTTGAAATGCCACTAGGACCCGGAGATATGTTTCTTCTACCTGCTGGCGTTCCGCATAGTCCTGTTAGATCAGAGGGGTCATTAGGATTAGTAATTGAAAGAAAGAGAGAAGGTTCTGGATTAAAGGATGGTCTGATGTGGTTTTGTGATGGGTGTAACAATAAACTTCACGAAACATTTTTCGATTTAACTAACATAGAAAAAGACTTCCAACCACGCTTTAGAGAATTCTACAATTCCGAATCACTCCGCAGTTGTGATAAGTGTGGTCATAAAATGGAAGTAGATTCGAGATTTATATAGCGATAAATAATTGCTAGCGATGCAACTATATTTCACTTTAGCACGTCATTGATTTTGATTGACATAAAACATTGCCATGAGAAACATCTTCATAATCAGCCTGCTAGGAATTTTTACACTAACTGTAAATGCACAAACAACATGTTCAGGAGATAATGATTCAGGCGATGAGTGTACTTTAAATTCATGTGAATCTTGTATTGAAGACGGGGGTTTTTATTGTGGAGCTGACCCTAACAAT
>CAWVZZ010000155.1:0-3562 GCA_963934745.1 uncultured Flavobacteriales bacterium
ATATTTCATAAACCTATTCGATAGGGATAGAGCCCTTGAGATTTTGCAGGTTTTCCTGACAAACCCTTTCAGAACGCTGTTAAGTGGACTCGGGGTTGGCTGGGGTTTATTCATGATAGTCGTTACTGTGGGCGCTTCTAATGGCTTAGAGAACGGAGTTTCTGGTGATATGGGAACGAGGGTGAAGAACTCGATGTTTGTTTGGACTCAACGAACGTCTTTGCCCTACAAGGGTTTCACGAAGGGGAGGGGACTCGAGTTTAACAATTCTGACACTGATTTTTTAAGGTCCACCTCCAAGTCTGTTATTCTCGTGGCGCCCCGGAATCAGTTGGGCGGACATAGAGGATCTAATAATATTATTAAAGGCCAAAAATCAGGAGCCTTCAATGTCTACGGCGACGAACCCTCATACATACAAATAGACCCAGTTAAAATCATAAATGGCCGCTACCTAAACCAAAGCGACCTCGATAATGAACGCAAAATCGCCGTTATCGGTAAACGAGTCTATGATCTACTTTACGAGGAAGATGAAGAGCCCATCGGCTCTACAATCCGTGTCCAAGGCGTAATCTTCACAGTCGTAGGAGTATATTCATCATACGCCACAGGTGAGGATGCAGAAGAATCAAACCAAAGCATATTTATCCCCTACACCACCTTCTCCAAAGCCTTCCACACAGGAGACCGAGTAGGGTGGTACAGTCTCCTAATCTCATCAGAATACCACGCTGACTCTGCCGCTACAGAAGTCATCTCCCTTATGAAAGCCCGTAAATCTGTCCACCCCGACGATAACACTGCCTTCGGCCACTGGACTATGGCTTCCGCATTCGAGGAAATGGAACTCATCTTCGGAGCCTTTCGTTTCATAGCCTTTATTTTCGGTGGACTCGCCCTCCTTGCGGGCGCTATAGGAATCATGAACATCATGCTCATCACCGTTCGCGAGCGCACGCAGGAGCTCGGCATACGCCGAGCTATGGGTGCGACTCCAGTCACTATAATCCGCCAAATCATGTCGGAAACTATGTTCCTCACGACCCTCTCCGGTCTAACCGGCGTCTCCCTTGGAGTCGCATCCCTGGAGGGCGTCAACCGTCTCCTGCAGTCCATGTCCGGCGCGGCCGGCAGCTTCCGCAACCCCGAAGTGTCCCTCCAAATCGTGTTAATCGCACTCGCCGTAATGCTTGTTATGGGACTCCTTGCCGGTATCTTGCCGGCCTTACGAGCCGTAGCAATCAGACCGGTTGAAGCAATCCGTTCCGAATAATCAAAAGACACAGAAGACCTTAGATCATGAAAAAAGGACGTTTATATACACTCTTGGCATTCGTTGTGATAGTAATATCAGCAGCAATCTACACTGTCAACTTCCTCTACGCAAAGGAACAAACAGCCGAGGCCTTCTACCGCACCGAACCCCCCACGACTGGCAGCATAATTCTCAAGACCGTTGCGTCGGGCAGCATCCAACCCCGACACGAGATTCTCATCAAGCCACAAATCAGTGGTATTGTACGCACTGTTCTCATCGAAGCCGGTGACATAGTAACAACAGGCGACATCCTAGCAGAGGTAACAATTGTCCCTAACATGGCTGCCCTTAGCAGTGCAGAAAACCGCCTTTCTCGAGCTAAAATCTCCCTTGATGATGCAAAACAAACCTACAATCGGAACTCAGCTTTGTTCGAAAAAGGTGTTGTCTCAGCCATGAGCATTCAGCAATTCAAGCTCTCATTGAACCAAGCTAAAGAAGAAGTCCTCGGTGCTAAAGACAACCTCCGCATAGTTCGAGAAGGCGTTACCTCTCGTGGAGCACAGGATTCTAATACTCAAATCCGCTCTACCATCGATGGAATGGTCCTCGACGTCCCCATTAAAAAAGGTAATTCCGTCATCGAGTCAAATAACTTCAACGACGGTACCACAGTAGCTTCCGTAGCGGACATGAAAGACCTCATATTTGTAGGTAAAATCGACGAATCTGAAGTAGAAAAACTCCACGAGGGAATGGCAATCAGCCTAACAATTGGAGCAATCTCAGGCGTCACGTACCCAGCCTCTCTCGAGCATATCGCCCCTAAAGGCATTGAGGAATCTGGCGCTATCCAATTCGAAATCAAAGCCGCCGTTCACCTCATCACAGACCAGTTCCTCAGAGCTGGCTACTCAGCGAATGCGGAAGTAGTTCTCGACCGTCGCGATAGCGTCCTCACCATCAGCGAGATGCTCGTGCAGTACTCCGATCACCAACCCTTCGTCGACCTCCTCATCGCTCCTAACACTTACGAAAGGCGCGACATCACCCTCGGCCTCTCCGATGGTCTGGTCGTAGAAGTCATCTCCGGCCTATCCCTTTCCGACGAGATAAAAGTTTGGAACCAACCATCCTTCGACGGCCCCCCTCGTAAAGGCGGCCGTAAAGGGCGAAGTAAGTAATCAACCTTCCGTTTTTAAATTCCTCAATCGTAATCGTAAGTTCCAACTACGCACGTTCCCGTACCCTAAAAAAGTCAACCAACTGGTTGACAAATTCTCTAATGAATTAGCATGTGCCGCACATAATTGAATATATACTCTGCTATATACTCGACCCTGCAAAGTTGAGTTTAGCCGAAAACGCGGCTTATGTTGAAACCGAAGTAGATGTCGCCTGCTAGCCAGGTGCCGGAGGTTTCGGTTAGGAATGAACGTTCGAACATGCCGCGAGAATTAGTTAGGTGAAGCTGGAAGACGTGGCCGCCAGTTTCAATGTCGAAACCTAGGCTTAGTCCGTTTTCTAATTCATCTTCGAGGGATTTATTTATTCTGTAATTGTATTCGCCGTTAATGGAGACACGAGAGCTGAGTTTGTATCGTCCGCCTAGGCCTATGACGTATTGATCGTGGATGTCGGATGAAGTTGAGACTAGGTTTCTGTGAATTAATGATGGGACGAGTGCGAGGCTAAGGTTGCGGGAGATTTTTCGGGTGATAATGGCTTGGTGGACGTAGCTGAGGCGAGAGGAGAACTCGGTTAGTTCCCACTTTTTGCCGTAGCACATAATGCCGGAATACCATGTGAGGCTGACGGGGATTTCGCGGGCGCCTCGGGTTTGGTGTATAATTCGAGCCTTGAAAGTGGCTTCGAATGTTTTTTCGAATGTACTTCGAGCTATGCCCACTGAAATACGGTCGCTGAGGCCATATGTGAGACCCATTCTCATGCTAGCGTTGTCAAGTCCCCATAATTCGTAGGCTCCGTCACTTAAGCGGCCGAATCTATGAGCGATTACAAAATGCAACACGTCTTTGCCTGGAGTTTCGTTGCTCTGAAGATTAACAATTCGAGTATCCTTGAAGGTTGCAGCGACAATAGTTGTAGTGGATTCCTGATCGTCGTTGAGACCGTCGAGTAGGTCTTGGGATGATAAAGGAGAAAAACAAAGGGCTAAGATCGAGCCTAAAATTATTTTTGAAAGTGTTTGCATCAACGAGGGGAAAGCGTAGCGTGGATAGTGATTTCTATAAAACTAGCGATGTTGTCGCGGACTATTTTTGGGATTTTAATATCATA
>CAWVZZ010000156.1:0-3431 GCA_963934745.1 uncultured Flavobacteriales bacterium
CGTTAGCGTCTACTCCAGCTTGAAGAGTAGCGTCAGCAGAATCACTAGCTGTTTCGTTAGCATCAACGTCAGCTTGGATAACTTCATCAGTATCAGATCCAGCAGCCGACTCAACAGAGTCTGAAGAAAAGTTTGAGTTTATTTGCGTCTGAAGGTTGAAATCTACAATTGAACCATTAAAAGACTCTGTTGCGTCCGCATCAGAATTCGCATCAATCGCATCTTGAAGAGCTGTATCAGCCTCGTCAGCATCTAATTCGTTCTGATCAACATCATCTTGTATAGCGGTGTCAGCCGCCGCTCCATCAGCTGACTCTGTAGCGTCATCTAAAGCGTTTGCGTCTATAGCATCTTGAAGAGCTGTATCAGCCTCATCAGCATCTAATTCGTTCTGATCTACATCAGCTTGGATAGCAGCATCGGCAGATATGTAAGCGTCTATCTGGTTTTGAAGTTCAGCATCAGCAGCTGCTCCATCAGCAGACTCTGTTGCGTCATCAGCAGCGTTTGCGTCTATCGCATCTTGAAGAGCTGTATCAGACTCGTCAGCATCTAATTCGTTCTGATCAACATCGGATTGGATTAAAGCCTCTGCACTCAGTGCTCGTTGCTCTTCTGAAATAATTGCTAGTGTGTTGTTTTCAGCATTCAGTTCTATACCTGCGATGAGCTCAAGTTCTTCGTTAGTCATAGGATGAGGTGTATATGTTAGTTGATGACTATCTAATATTTCATACTCGTCTCCTGTAGATGAGAAATCAATTTCTATTGTCAGTGTTTTATCAAACCCATCCCATACAATTGAATTGAAATCTCCTGACATAACTTCTCCCTGACCTACCATTAATGAGATCATACCGTATTTGTCTGTTGTAATAACGTGCTCTTCCTGATATTCTAGGCTTACTCCATTATCTATCGAAAATTTCAGATAAATATCACTTTCAGACAGAACACTTCCTTCAATATTGTTTCCTGGTAATATTTGTACTTCTGGATTTAATATCACGGCTTGGTAGCTAAAGCCTTTAGTTTGAGAATATCCTGATGTAACTATTAGTGATATCGCTACTATCGTGGCTGCTATATGTTTTATTGCTTTCATAATATTATTGTTTATTTAATCACTTTGTTATGCTAAATCTTACACCGACACTTAGGCAACGAGAATTAATAAAATACGTTTCTGTAGAATCTTCAGCTTCTAACGTGCTTCCATTTAAAAGAGTATTATACCTTATGTATAAACCCATGGTTTCGGAATGATGATAAAGAAGGCTGACACCGTAATTTACGCTTCCTGAAATATCTTTAAATTGTGTTTCTGATAAATCATACGTTAATGAGCCTATATTTTGAAAGCCAGACAAAAGATGATTCATGGAAACTCCAGCATTGGCAATCAATTCTAAGTTTGTGGAGACTTCTTTAGAATATTGTAATTCTAGGCCATAGGAGAAGTAATTAAGATCATATGAGTAATGTGTGTTTAAGGAATCTATTTTGCCGCCAACTATTTGATGTTGGTCTAAAGCTCCACCAATAACAATAGAAAGCTCATTAGTCAAATCTTTACCAATTTTAATTGCATAGTGTTGTTGTGGCGAATACTTACCATTAATAAATGCAGTTGTTGAGTCTGAATTTGAAAAATCGAAGCTGGAAAAATTTACCCCGTTCTCAATATCGAGAAAGTTGATCGTTTTGTTTGTTGATTGGCCATTTATATATACGGCACTAAACAATGTAACAATAACTAAAATGTACTTCTTCATGTCTAAAATTTTATTTAATGTAAAATCGAAACCTGAGTCACAAATTGTTTGCTGTCAGAGGTAGCGATTAAGAAATAATTGCCTGTTTGTAGATGCAGAACGGAAAATTGAATATCAAATAAGCCATATACTTCTTTATTAAGAACTAGTCTTCCGTTTACATCATATAAGTAAATGTTAATATCAGAATCAACAATCTCATCAAATGATATAGTGAGGTGATCAGAAGTTGGGTTAGGGAATATTGTAGCTTGTAATTCTGTATTGTCAGACTCGTACAACATAGCTTTAAGAACAGAAGGTTGGATAAACCCTTGTCTTACTTGAATGTCAGAAGTAGAAACTAAACCGATAGGCCCTTGTTGTCCGATAGATTGCTGTACAACGAAGTTGTTACTTAATGTGACGGTGGAACCTGATGTGGAGATTGTAGAATTGTGGAGTGCAGAGTTTGTTTGTCCCTTCATGCCCATTGAAAATAAAATAAGAAAAACATAAAGGGAGAAATATCTTGGATAATGTTTCATATGCAAATAACGATTTAATTTTGTTAATGGTTGCTTCTTATTGTTATTTATTCACATTACGATTTCTAGGTGCGGGTGGTAGGTAGTAGTTATCTCACTGACTTTGTCAACTCGGTGAGTCCCGATTTTGGGACTTACTTATTGAAAGAGGAATGCACCCAGATGTTGCTAACACTTTACAGGTGTGTTTAACATCTGTAATTAAAATCGGTGCACCTGTAGATATGGTCTGTTTTGAATGTTATATTCTTTTCCTTCCCATAGGTGAAGACTCTTGGACTTTATATCCTATTGAGTGTGTCGATGAGTCACAAATCGATGAACAAGTTTTATGTACTGCAGACTATGACCCTGTTTGTGGATGTGATGATATTACTCATTACCTGTACATCACCACTCTTAATAACAGTACCATTACCAATATTATCCTTATGTTCGAGATCACCCTCTAATGGAATGGTAATGATTTCCATATTATCATAAGTGTGCGTGCTAAACCCTTTCCCTCCAGCAATAGTGTCATCGTTGAGAACTCGTAATACACCAAAATGCATCCTTTCAGGGTTGTGATAATTTGCAAAACTAAACGTATGATTTGCTTTCAGCCAACCATGATTCGCTGACCCTCTCGTATTTGCTATATGTAAGACAGTATTCATAGTTTTTATCTCATTATAAGGGACATGATTAAATCCAATATTATCTCTGAGTTTATCATAAGTAGACTCACTATTTTTCGATTGGCCAGTGTAAATAAATGGCGTAGCCAAAAAAGCAAATCCTGATGCTATTGCACCTTTAATAAATTTAATTCTATTTATTACTACAAAGTAATGACAAATTGTCATGAAAACAGACTAATTAACAAGTGACAGAAAACAATCCCGCTAGGATAAAAGGAATTAGACACGTCGATACATTACCTTACAACTCTTAAATCCAATGTTATGCAAAGACTTTTTATTAGTGCTTTAGCTTGTTTAATTAGTGTTAGTGTGGCTAGGCAAGGCTTAAAACTTTACATTGAAACATGAAAAAATAATGAAAAATATAGTTCTCTTAATTTCAATGATTTTTGCTTTTGGTTCTGTAAAGGCACAAAAGGTTTATTCTGTTGATTATTCTAGCC
>CAWVZZ010000157.1:0-3098 GCA_963934745.1 uncultured Flavobacteriales bacterium
GGCGGTTCTGGCATCCCAGCTGGAGACTGTGACTGTGACGGAAACGTACTAGATGAGTGTGGAGTTTGTGGTGGTGATGGTATCCCTGAAGGAGACTGTGACTGTGACGGAAACACACCTGATCTTACAGAGGTGCCTGGTGAAGGCGGATCTTCTTGTGGATTATTCTTCAGTGGATATGCTGAGGGTTCTTCTAACAACAAGTTCTTAGAGATCTACAACCCAACAGGTTCAGATATCAGCCTTGACGGATTTGCATTCCCAAGCGTAAGTAACGCACCAACTACTCCTGGCGAGCATGAGTATTGGAACACTTTCCCTGAGGGAGCTGTAATTGCTGCTGGTGACGTTTACGTGATCGCGCACGGTTCAGCAGACCCTGCAATTTTAGCTGAAGCTGATGCCTTCCACACTTACCTATCTAATGGTGATGATGGATATGCTCTAGTTGAAGGTGACGAGTCAGGATATGTTATCGTAGATATGATTGGAACATGGGATGCTGATCCTGGTTCTGGATGGGAGGTTGCTGGTGTAGCTAACGGTACTAAGGACCACTCATTAATTCGTAAGTCTGATGTGAATAGCGGTAATGGTGGCGATTGGGCTACTTCTGCTGGAACTGATGCTGACGATTCAGAGTGGATTGTTTTAGACCAAAACGATTGGACTGGCCTCGGAGCACATGACTTCACTGGTTCTTGTTCAGGAGCTAACCTAGTACTCGTATATGATTGTGATGGCGCTTGCTTGAACGATTCAGACGGTGACGGAGTATGTGACGAGCTAGAAGTAGCTGGTTGTACAGACTCTGGAGCTTGTAACTACGACTCGTCAGCTACTGACGATGATGGTTCTTGTGACTTCGTTTCTTGTGCTGGTTGTACAGATGATGGAGCTTGTAACTACGATGCAGATGCTATCCTTGAGGATGGTTCTTGTACGTACGCTGCTGACTTCCAAGACTGTGATGGTAACTGTCTAAATGACGCTAACGGAAACGGTATATGTGACGAGGTCGAAGTTGATGGGTGTACATACCCTGATGCTTGTAACTACGACGCAGGTGCTAACGTTGAGGATATGTCATGTGACTTCAGTTGCCTGTCTGGTCCATGTGACGATAACTGTCCTGGTGATCTTAACGGAGACCTCGAGGTTGACGTAAGTGACTTACTTGACTTCTTCCAGTTATGGGGTAACGTTTGTGAGTAGTATTCACATTTAGAAAATATTTAGAAACGGGCTGCCTTCGGGTGGCCCGTTTTTGTTTCTATGAAGTCTTATCTAAGAGTTAGAAACATTTTGGTGAGACTGTCGCCACTATTTGTAATTACCTTTGTAGCATGTCGGAATCGAACAAAGACGAGTACACAGATAGGGAGAGGATGCGTAAGCAGCTGAACGAGACGCATACATGGCCGTGTGAGTTTATGTTTAAGTTTATCGTTCCTAAAGGCAATGAAAACGAGGCTGCGTTAAGAGCTATATTCGGTGTGAGGTCGAAGTTTAAATTGAGGGATTCAAAGACCGGCAAGTACAGGTCCTTTACAATTTTAGATAAAGTAGAAACCGCAGACGAGGTGTTTTCTCGTTACGAAGCGGCAGCTAAGATTCCGGGAATAATTTCTATGTAGAACCTTCGGCTACATTCGTTCAGGCATGGTGACTCCAAGTAGAGTCATGCCTGTTTTAACAGCGGAACTGCAAAGAGCACAAAGAGCTAGACGTGCTGCCCTTAATTCTTCGTTCTCTTCTTTGATAACAGGGTGGTTCTGATACCAACTAGAGTAAGATTTAGTAATGTCATAGCAAAGGTTTGCTACTAGTGCAGGGTCGTAATTACGAGCAGCTTCTTCAATTACTCCAGGGAGTGAAAGGGCTGTCATAAGGAGAGATCTTTCAACATCGTCTAAATGAACTACTGATATAGGGGCTAACGTACTAGAGTCAACTATCCCTGCCTTTCGTAGCACGGAACGAGCCCGTACGTAATTGAACTGTATGTAGGGACCAGTGTTGCCGATAAAGTCAATACTTCCCTTCGGGTCGAACATCATTGATTTCTTAGGGTCTACACGAAGCAG
Organism: uncultured Flavobacteriales bacterium; assembly: GCA_963934745.1. GTDB lineage: Bacteria > Bacteroidota > Bacteroidia > Flavobacteriales_D > Sanyastnellaceae > UBA974. Next base: position 2,088 of record CAWVZZ010000157.1, read on the forward strand.
AAAATACTTAATCGCACCATAACCTACGCTTTTAAAAAGTGCTTCATGATCTGAAGAGGGGATGTTGTCGAGTTTACCAGCTTCACGAGACATAGACTCTGCTGTGCTTCTCATTTCTTCCATGAGTTCGTCTGCATCGACGACTGTTCCCTCACGAGATTTCATCTTGCCCTCAGGTAATTCCACCATGCCGTAACTTAAATGGTGGCATCGTGATGATTGCTCGAATCCAAGTTTTGCTAGGATTTCAAATAAGACCTTGAAGTGATATTCCTGTTCGTTTCCTACGGTGTAGACCTGGTGATCTAGGTTAGGGTATTCCTCGAATCTAAGGATGGCCGTGCCTATGTCCTGAGTCATGTAAACAGCGGTGCCGTCCTTGCGTAGGAGTAGCTTCTGGTCTAGTCCGACATCGGATAGGTCAACCCAAATAGAACCGTCCTCGCGTCTAGTGAAAATGCCCTCGGAGACGCCTTTTTCGATATGTGCCTTACCTATGAGGTAGGTGTCTGATTCGTAATAGAGTTTATCGAAATCTACGCCCATAGATTCATAGGTGGTTTTGAATCCCTCGTACACCCAGCTGTTCATTGTAGCCCAAAGCTCTCGTACTTCTTTGTCGCCTGCCTCCCACTTATGTAGGAGGTCGCGAGCAGCTAGGAGTATGGGAGCCTGGTCTTTAGCTGAGTCGGGGTCTAGGCCTGTCGCTTCTAGTCCCGCAATTTCTTTCTTGTATGCCTTATCGAATGCAACGTAATATCGGCCCACTAATTTGTCACCTTTCTCACCTGTGGAGTCTGGAGTTTCGCCGCTACCGAATAATTGCCAAGCTATCATAGATTTACAAATGTGTATTCCTCTGTCGTTTATGATTTGGACTTTAACAACATTGTGTCCAGCAGCTTTCAGAATTTCTGAGACGCTGTAGCCTAGAAAGATATTTCTAAGATGTCCGAGGTGAAGGGGCTTATTAGTGTTAGGGGAGGAGTACTCCACCATTACTTGTGACTT
>CAWVZZ010000158.1:0-3076 GCA_963934745.1 uncultured Flavobacteriales bacterium
TTATTGTTCTGCGAAATACTTGTAGAATAGTGGAATGGTTTCAATGCCCTTGAAATAGTTGAATACTCCGTAATGCTCGTTAGGCGAATGTATAGCGTCTGAGTCTAACCCAAACCCAAATAAAACGGTCTTGAGTCCGAGTATGCGCTCGAATGAAGCAACAATAGGAATGGAGCCTCCGCTGCGTATAGGGATGGGTTCTACTCCGAAAGTTGTGGTCATAGCTCGGGAAGCTGCATTGTATGCTTTGCTATCCGTAGGAGTTACTGCTGGAGCTGCACCGTGCATTGGAGTTACTTTAATACTCACGCTAGGTGGAGCAATTCGTTTAAAGTGAGCTGTAAATAATTCCGTGATCTTATCGAAATCTTGATGCGGGACGAGACGCATACTGACCTTAGCAGTGGCGATTGAAGGAATTACTGTCTTAGCTCCTTCTTTTATATAGCCACCCCAAATCCCGTTTAGATCTAAGGTTGGTCTGATGCTCATGCGTTCGGGTGGGGTGTATGAGGGTTCTCCTTCCGTTGCGCCTATCCCTATGCTAGATTTATAATTGTCTTCGTTGAAAGGAGCTCTTGCCATTGCTTCGCGTTCTTCCGAGGAAAGTTCGAGGACGTCGTCGTAGAAGCCGTCGACGGTGATTCTTTGGTCTTCATCCTTAAGAGAAGCTATCATCTCGCATAGGATATTTATAGGGTTAGGGGCAGCACCTCCATACAGGCCGCTGTGAAGATCGCGATTAGGCCCCTTCACCTCTACTTCCACGTATGAGAGGCCACGTAGACCTACAGTGATGGAAGGCACATCGTTCGATATAATACCCGTGTCGCTCACTAGAACTACGTCGGCAGAAAGTTTCTCTCTGTGTGATTCAAGGAATTCATCAAGGTGGTCCGATCCTACTTCCTCCTCTCCTTCTATTATGAATTTAATATTGCATGGAACATGCCCTGTAGCCACCATAGCTTCTAGGGCTTTAACGTGCATGAACATTTGGCCTTTATCATCGCAAGCACCTCTTGCAAAAATCGCTCCCTCAGGATGAGCTGGGGTAGTCTTAATCACTGGTTCAAAGGCTGGACTATCCCAAAGATTAATAGGGTCTGGAGGTTGCACATCGTAGTGGCCATAAACGAGAACGGTAGGTGCGTTTTCATTAGTCATGTATTCACCATAAACTATCGGATGACCTTCTGTGACCATTACCTCAACAGCGCTCGCCCCGGCTTTAGTTAATGACGCTGCTACTGCTTCGGCACAACGCTGCACATCACCAGCAAATTCTGGGTCTGCCGAAACTGACGGTATACGCAATAACTCGAATAATTCGTCCAACATTCGTTGACGATTCTGTGTGATATAATCTTTCATGTCCATGAGCTAAAGGTACAACGCACCTCTCCACCTATCTTCGCATCATGACCCCAAAAGGCCTACCTAATTTCAACGATACTGAACTTGCTTTCCGTCATTTATCGGACAAGGATTTAAGCCGTGGAAGATTACTCTTTCAACTCTTAAGCAGACCTCGATTAGTGGCCATAGGAAGTTTTTTCGCTAAGCTCGCACTGTGGTTAAGGGTGCCTATATCCTGGGCTGTGAGACCGACGGTTTATGCCCAGTTTTGTGGTGGGGAGAATATAGAGGATTGCGACAGCACGATAGAATCTCTGCATGAACACGGAGTAAGAACCATACTTGACTACAGCGCCGAAGGTATTACGACAGAAGAAGATTTGGATAATACATGTGCGGAGATCTTAGCAACTATAGAAGCTGCTTCTAACGATCCTCGTCATGCATTCGCAGTTTTCAAACCCAGCGGGCTTTCTCTTCACAATTTGCTATCGAAAAAGATTGAAGACTTCACGGTGAATGAGGAAGAAGATTGGGAGAAAGTAATGAGGCGCACTCGCTCTATATGCCAAGCCACATCCGATGCTGAGGGAGGGGTCTTGATTGATGCTGAAGAGACTTGGTTGCAGGATAACATCGATGATATATCCGAGGATATGATGGCCGATTTCAATCGAGAAACAGCCATCGTTTTCACTACAATTCAGCTATATCGACACGACAGGTTAGAGTACTTGAAGTCATTATCTCATAGAGCTAGAGAGGGCGGTTTTAAAGTGGGTGTGAAGCTAGTTAGAGGAGCATATATGGAGAAGGAGCGCGCTAGAGCATTGGCCAAGGGTTACAAATCTCCCATACAAAAGGACAAGGATGCGACTGATAGGGATTACGATGCTGCGGTGGAGTTTTGTTTAGATAATATAGACCAAATCCATCTTTTCGTAGGCACACACAACGCCGATAGCACCATGCTCGTCTGTGAGAAAATGGCCGCCAGAGGGATTCCCAACGACGACCCCAGAGTAAGCTTTTCCCAGCTTCTAGGCATGAGTGACCAAATTACTTTTAACCTCGCCGCCAACGGATACAACATCGCTAAATACGTTCCATACGGTCCTATTCGCGAAGCAATGCCATACCTCATCCGCCGAGCAAAGGAAAACACTTCCGTAGCTGGCCAAACCTCCCGCGAGCTCGAACTCATCAGAATCGAAACCCAGAGAAGACGTAAATCTCAAGAGACTAAATAAAATTAATCATGGCAACTCTAGTCACAACCATTGGGTTTATTTTCATAGGTATCACAATGGAGGTTATAGCTACTTCGATTATGGATTTCGTGAAGTACAGAGATCCCCGACTTAAAGGAGAAACCTACCTATGGATGTTACCTGTTTATGCTGTCGTGCCGTACATCTATATTTTCGTACAGAGTACCTTCCCCGATATAGGATGGGTAGTCAAGGGTATTGTATACATGGCAGCATTCTACCTACTTGAGTTAATTGCTGGGCTTTTAATCAAAGCAATTGTAGGTGTGTCCCCTTGGAATTACAAGAATTACCGATTCCATTTTAAAGAAGTTATCTGCCTAGAGTACGCTCCTGTTTGGTTTATCTACGGAATCGTCGGCGAGATGTATTACGACTTTTTAATCGCGATTCCAGTCTAGCCTTAAAACGAAGCTCTGATTCCGAACTTAATTGCTCTAGGCATG
>CAWVZZ010000159.1:0-3064 GCA_963934745.1 uncultured Flavobacteriales bacterium
GGGTATGATTCCACAAGGTGTTGGACTTCCTCCGGGAACTGATGTTTGTGATGCTCAAGTCGTTAACGGTTCAGTATTCGCACCGGGAGGTCCTATAAATGCAATAGCTGGATCAGATTTAAGAGTCCTTATTGCTCAAGTAACTACATGTAGTGACTTTTGCTTCAACGCGAATTTTCAAGTCTTTATAGGAGGACAGCAATCCGATGTACAGTTTTGGCAAATGCCATCAGAGGTTTGTGGAGAGGACCCATGTGATATTTATATAGAGCAAGAAGCTACAGTTACAGGAAACATCCTCCCATGTGCAGGTGGCTCTTCAACTGTTGAAGTTGAGTTCTTAGGTGCTGGAGATATGAGTCAAGGCTCATACCAGTTATTTGATGAGAATAATATCCTGGTTGCTGGCCCTCAGAATAGCACGTCATTTGATGATTTATCACCGGGGATATACACAATGTTATTACTAGATGAATTTACTTGTAGAGATACTACTACATTCGAAGTGATCGCGCCAGAACCAATAGTAGCAAATTTCGACATGTCCATCGATAATGCTTGTTATGGTGAAGGTGACGCAACAATTTGTGTTGACCTCGCTTCCATTACTGGTGGTGTAGGGACCCTAATGATCTCTGTGGAAGATCCGTCGGGAAACGATGTTACTTCGATAAATGGTGCTGATGAATGCTGGACTAACTTGGTTTGTCAAGATGGAGATGGCTCCTTCACCTTTACGGTTGCTGATGCTCAGGGATGTTTCACAGACACAACTATTCTAGTTAATTGCCCTCTACCCATTGATGCAATCATTACAAGTATAGACATTGACTGTCAGGGAAATGCAAATGCATCTATATCAGGCGATGCAACAGGCGGTTCAGGAGATATTTACTTACACGTTAACGGTGATTCTTTACTTGTGCCAGACTCCTTTACTGGTCTAGTGCCCGGATCGTACAATGTTCAAGTGATTGACGCTTTCGGATGCTCGCCAGGTGTGGAGACGATTACCATCACAGAACCATCACCTATTAATTTACAGATACTGTCAGCGGCTCCTATAAGTTGTGGAAGTGATTGTAACGGTGCTGTTGATTTGGTTTATGTAGGTGGAACAGGTGAGTTGACACTCACTATTGAGAACCTTTTGACGGGAGAGATTACGAACATACTAGATTCACTTTGTTCATCAGAATACACTGCAAACGTGTTAGATGAAAATGGATGTTTAACCGTCGAACCTTTTACAATCGATGCTCCGCCTCCTTTGGAGTTTTTGATTTCAACGACACAAGCAACTTGTACTGGAATGAGTAATGGTTCAGTAGATATATTCCCAGCCGGTGGAACGGGAGAATTAACTTGGTATGTCACAGACACCTTGGGTAATGTAGCGAATCTAAACAACCTCAGCGAGATGTTGTATACAGCTTATGTTATTGATGTCCTCGGTTGTGAGTTGACGGATACATTCAGTATAGATGTTGAAATCGTTACAGATATGCTACTTACGACCTACCCTTCTCCTGTTACATGTTGGAATGCGGAGGATGGAACGATAACGGTGAGTGTTGTAGGTGGTAATTCACCGTTTACTTACTTATGGAGTGATCCTTTTGGACAAACCTCAGCTTCAGCTGTCGGTTTGACGGAAGACACATACACAATTACAGTAACAGACTCTATCGGATGTAATATCACAGTTTCTGACTTTGTAGATCATATTGAAGGATGTTTATTCATCGCTGATGCCATTACGCCTAACGGTGATGAATATAATGATGAATGGATAGTGGGAGGCCTTCTTGATTTTCCAGAGTCAACAGTTAAAGTGTATAATAGATATGGTCAGCTAATGTTCTCTTCTGAATCGGGAGATGTGCATTGGGATGGAAGGTTTAATAACCAAAGACTCCCCATTGCTGATTACTACTATGTTATTTCGTTAAACCCATCTGACCCACCGATCACGGGTACAGTATCTTTAAAATACTGACGCCATGCTACGATTGATCATTGCAACTTTTGGGATTATTATCCTATCAGCTTCTTCTCAAGCCCAACAGCGTTTTAGAAGAACAGCTTTTCCTGTAAATTCATTTATTATCAACCCAGCCGTAGCTGGAACTGAAGCCTACACGGTTTTCGGTTCATCATACCGCAATCAATGGGCAGGTTTTGATGGAGCACCTACCACCGCATTATTCTCTGCCCACACTTCTTTTTCGGAGTCACTTGGAGGAGGTGCAATTTTCTACAAAGATGATATGGGTGGTGCTGTGTCCCAAACAGGATTTGAGATTTCTGGTTCTTATCAGATACGCTTACCGAATTCAGATGGTGTCTCTTTTGGGTTAAGCCTACAAGGCACACAATTTGCTTTTGATGGTACAGACTTAAATGTTTGGGATCAGGGAGATCCAGCATTAACAGGTGGACTTGAGACGACTTTCGGTGTAGACGCATCTGCAGGATTGTTAGTTTATGGAAATGATTACTATCTAGGTCTAGCCGTTTCGAATTTATTTGAGGATGAACTAGGTCTAACGGCGGTTGACACAGCTATGAATGTGTCGATTAGACATTATAGGTTTATGGGTAGTTATACTTATGATTTAAGTAGAGTACTTTCTGTTCAATCATCGGGTATGATCAGATTAACAGAAGTGACTCCGGCACAAATTGATGTTTACTCTAGAGCTATTTATTCCCATAGAAAGACTTCTTCAAAATACTGGGGAGGTCTGGGTTATAGAGTAGGGGATGCCTTGTGCTTTTCAATGGGTATGATGTATTCTAATATCGGGGTAGCTTATAGTTACGATTTCACAACTAGTGGAAATCTATTAGGAAGACATTCTCATGAGGTAAATATTACTTACTTGTTGCCAAGTAGAAATGGAAGATCTAGAGGTAATAAGCGAATTCTAGAAAGAAGTAGGATTGTTAGGTAGTCTTAAGAATTAAATCGAATCAAAATGAAAGGAATTAGATTATTTATGTCTGTTGCGTTGATTGCTCTTTGTGCAACTCCAGCGATGTCTCAATTTGTAAGGCTTGA
>CAWVZZ010000160.1:0-3037 GCA_963934745.1 uncultured Flavobacteriales bacterium
AAAAAATATGAGTTTTATACTAAAAATAACGGATATCCTAATTGGGCTGGAGAGTTTATAAAAAATATAGACTAATAAAGTACTTAAATGAGTGCACAAAAATTCATTACTGGCCACAGCGAGATAGTCATGAGATCGTTGTCAAAATGGTTCGACTTCCCGCCTCTCTGCTCCAGGCTACTTATTAATCTCGAAGGCGACATGCGATTACTTGAGGCCGAAAATCTAAGGCAAAAAAAAGCCCTCATACGAGGGCTGGGTTAGAGAATGTGGAGAGTATAAGATCTCCGTAAATTTCACCATAGCGCTTGAGGCACCACTCTTTGAGACTAGCTCTGTCGTGACCCTTAAGCCACTTGGTACTCTTTCTTAACTCCTTTGCGAAAAGGGCTTTGTCAAAACTGACCTTCGAGAGTACTTCCTTGCATAATTCTAACATGTACTTGAATTAGGATATTAGTTGGCTATTCAACGTACAATTTCGTGCCATAGTGTTTACCACTATGTTAAAATGTACAATTAGTTATCCACTAATATGAAAGTCGCTTAGGGGGTGTGCTCGTGGGCGCCGTCGATGATGTAGTTCATTTGGTATATATCATCAGCGTTAAGACGAAGCTTACCGGCGAAAGTCAGCCTCTCGTCAGTAGCATATTCTCGTGGCGCTTTACCGTCGAATTGGAGATCGACAACAGTTTCTGGGCCTGCACCCCCGCAGAAGAAGCAGTTCGCGAAAGGGTAACGGCTGAGGACATAGAAATCTTCATCTATATCTACAGGGATAACGTAACCTGTGATGTAGAAATCTTCTCCTTCGGACTTTTGGATGTCCTTTCCGAAAAGGGGTTTCCAGTAATATGCTTTTAATTCTTCTAGGTACACATCCTTGAATTCAACATCGCTCAAGTGTTGCCAAGTGAGCTCCGTGTATTCTATGCCTTCGTATGAGACAGGTTCATCGGGGATGACTAGAGATTTCGCTTCGGCAACGGTGAAGATTTGGTCTTTCATAGCCTCCGCTTTAGGCGAAGGATGACACATGCTACTCCAGTTAAGAGCAGTAAGCGCTATCAGTCCCATGAGGCCAGCGAGCCAACCAGATCGTATGATGTTAGGATTATTCATTCGTTAGAGAGCGTCTTGGAGATATCTAATTTTAGAGTTTTAAAAGCGGGAATTGCCGCAGCTAATAGCCCTACAAATGTAGCACCTAATGCTAAGTAGATTTCAGAACTTAACAATTCTAGGCTACTGATGTCGTATTTAAATTTATCCTCTATGGCTGTTGCTAGAACCATTATTCCTATTCTACTGATGATTAATCCTAGCAATACACCACCCAGACTTAGAAGGCCACCTTCAAGAAGCAGAAGTTTATAAAGTGTACCCGGAGTACCGCCCATAGTTCGCATTAATGCCAGTTCATATCTGCGTGCCTGCATATTTTCAAATACCGAGATGAAGATGCTTGCGAAACTGAGAGCCATAATTAATAGCGCGATAGCTCTAAGGGTTGATGCTCCTATTCCGAATTGTTGGTTGAGTCTATTTATCTCTATAGCCGGCAGGGCCACCTGCATATTCGTCTCTTTCAAGAGATTCGGTAGCATGAGGATGGCCATAGGGGTGCGTTTCTTTAAAAGTACAGCTGTGATTTCCCGTGAATTGTAAATCTCTTCTTCAGAACGTGTTTCCTCTTCGTGACCGGCATGGACGCCCCAAACACTTTCAATTCCTGTGAGTATAAGTTGATCTAGGACTGAGCCACTAGGAGCGAAGATGCCTACTACTGTAAACGCTAGATTGTCATGAACGTCAGACTCATCCGTCAATCCGTGTGAGCTGAAGAATTCATCTCCTATTGCGAGGCCTGACTTTTTCGCTACTTCTGCACCGATAGTCACTTCAAATGGCGACACCCATAATTCTCCGGATACTATTTCTACTCCATAGTGTTCGGGGTAGGAATACTCTGTGCCTACAATTCTGAAGCTTCGGTAGTTGTCGCCATATGCGAGCTTAATTCCAGATTCTATTGTGGGGTGTTTAATGACCTGCTCAGCTTCTCGGAGTGAGATATTACCCGTAGGTGCATCTATGTGATAGACGTTAGCAAGGATTAATTGTAGGGGAGAACCCTTTGCACCTAGAACTATGTCTATGTCCTTGATGTTGCGGTCGAACTGATCGTTCAACTGCTTTTCCGAGATCATCATAAGACTCACCATTCCCACTCCGAAAGCGAGAAGGATAGCACTCAATGCGGTTTGGAGTGGCTTAGAGGTAAGGTTGCGACGCGCTATATAGAATAGTTTCATATAGCGGTGGTATTGAGATCGATTCTATCAGAATATCTGGACTTTAATCTCGAGTCGTGTGTTACTACGATAAGAGAAGCTCCGGCTCTTTTCGTTTCTTCCTCTAGAAGAGAAATTACGGCTTCGGTACTATTATCGTCGAGGGCCGATGTAGGTTCGTCAGCAAAAACCACAGAGGGTTTATGAATTAGGGCTCTTGCAATGGAAACTCTTTGCTGTTCTCCCACACTTAAAGACTTCGGGAGTGAATGCGCTTTATGTCCCACATTTAATCTGCTCAACAATTCATGTGTGCGAGCTTCGAGTTCTTCTGAAGTCAGACCGCCCGAAGAAAGTAGATTAGGTAGAGCTAGGTTTTCTAAAACGGTAAGACTCTGAACGAAGTGTGATTGCTGAAATACTATTCCTAACTCCTGCCCCCTTAAGTTATCTAATTTCCTATCGGATAAGCTGCTTATAGGATTTTCATTTACAATGACCTCCCCAGAATCAGCTCTTAATAAACCGCACAACAAGTGGAGTAGGGTAGTTTTCCCAGATCCAGAATCCCCTAAGATTAACAACTGCTTTCCAGGCTTACAGCTTAGGTTGGGAAACGTAAGCTTGGTTGTAGAGCCATCGTATGTATATGTTAAATCACTCGTTGCAATCATGTGTCTAAGGTAAGGTTAGGTGTAGCTTCGCAGTATGAAATTTTTACAGCGACTTTCAAAGTATTT
>CAWVZZ010000161.1:0-2978 GCA_963934745.1 uncultured Flavobacteriales bacterium
TGGTCATGTGTTTGTGCAACTGAAACTGGAGTTTCGGTTATGGTAAACATGGTTGATGCATTCGGTGACGGATGGAACGGTGCTGGTTACTCAATCACTGACCTTGCAGGTAACCCTGTTGCTTCTGGTGATCTTGATAACGCTCAGTTCTTCGTAGACGATGATAACTATGCTGGACCTGAGTACGGGTTCGATATGATTTGTCTAGAGCCTGGATGTTACAACATCTCTGTCACTACTGGTGATTGGGCTTCTGAGGTAACTTGGAATATCATGATGGAAGACGGTTCTACATTAGTTTCTGGCGGTGCGCCTGATTCACAGACTATCTCTGTTGGAGGTGCTGTATGTGGATGTACTGATGCTGGTGCTTGTAACTACGACGAGGCTGCTACCGATGAGGATGGCTCTTGTGAGTACGTAACATGTGCTGGATGTACAGACGCTGCTTCTTGTAGCTACAACGCAGACGCGTCTATCGACGATGGTACTTGCTGCTACAGTAACTGTGTTGATATGCAGATGTTCGATAGCTTCGGCGACGGATGGAATGGTGGTTACTACGTGCTTTCTACTGTTGACGGAACTGAAGTTGGTTCTGGTACAATTGACGTAGGTACTAACGCTACAGATTCTTACTGTCTAGCTGACGGATGTTACACAATCGAAGTTGTAGGTGCAACTTGGTCTTCTGAGATGACCTGGAACATTGTAGGTGCATTCGGTGGTCTAGTAACAGGTGTTGCTGATGAGACTTACACTTTCAACGTAGGCTCAGGTGATGAGTGTGTTGTAGGGTGTGCTGTCTCTTGTGCATGTAACTACGATCCTTCTGCTAACATTGCTGACGATGTTCAGTGTGTGTTTGACGGATGTGACGGATGTACATATTCAGATGCTTCTAACTACGACGAATCTGCAGCAGCTGATGATGGCTCTTGTGTATTCGATATCGCTAACGCTTGTCCTGCCGATCTAAACGGTGACGGGTCGATCACTACTGGTGACCTTCTAATCTTCTTAGGAGCGTTCGGTACGATCTGCGAGTAATCGTAAACTACATATAAAGAAAGGCCCCGCAATTGCGGGGCCTTTTTTATGCTCTATACTTTTTTATGCAAAAGCGTAATAAAACGTATGTAATTGTTATCCCATCCAAGAACCACCATTGATATCTATGGCTTGCCCCGTGATGGATTTTTGGGCATCAGAAAAAAGAAATTGGACAAGAGCTGCAATTTCTTCAGGTTGGCTCATGCGTCCCGTAGGAAGGATAGCGCACTGCTGTTTATGCATCGCTTCATATGACACTCCTTCGTGGTATGCCATTGCTTGAATACTGTTCTGGGCCATTTCTGTTTCTACCCAGCCCGGGTTAATGGCGTTGATTAGAAGACCATCAGAAGACCATGAGGTGGCGAGACTTCGAACTAGACCTAGAAGGGCAGTCTTTGAGGCTACGTATGCTGTCTGTCCAGGCACCCCGAACCTTGCGAGGCAGCTTGAGGTGATAACGATGTTTCTAGTTGTATGCCCAGCCTCTTTTGCTTTTACTAACCAAGGATGAGTAATCATACAAGTATTATAGGTGCCTGTAAGGTTAATGTCAATGATTTCCTTCCATCTGTCCATTGGGCCGAATGTGTTAGGCCCGCCTATTCCAGCATTAGCGAAAACTGAGACAAGAGGGTATGTGTTAAGATCAGCTTCAGGGCTTTCTAAGAATTTTGTTAGACTCTCAGTGACACTTATGTCTATGCTCTTAGCTAAATGAGATTCTGAATTATCTAACTGACTTTTTAATTCACGAAGCGGCTCTAGTCGTCTTCCGACAAGAATAAGTCTTGTGTTTTTATTCTTTGAAAGTAGCTTTGCGGTTGCGGCACCGATGCCAGAACCTGCTCCTGTAATAAGTATTGTCTGCATACTGCAAAGGTCTACTTAACTTTGCAGTAATAATGAGACACAATTTAAGTGATACTAACGAACTTATCAGGGATAGGCGAACTGTAGCTCCAGAGAATTATTCTGGGAGAAAGGTGCATAGAGAAGTAGTCGAAGAGATCCTTAGGAATGCTACTTGGGCACCTACTCATGGTATGACACAGCCTTGGAGGTTCAAGGTGTTTATGTGTGAGGGAGTTAAGGTGTTAGGGGATATGTTGCCGGTTTGGTATAAAAACAATGTGAGCGAGGATAAATTCAGCAAGAAGAAATTTGAGAAATTGAAGGCTAGAGGTTCGTTCTGTTCCGTAATTATAGCTGTGGGGATGGAGCCAGATCCCAATGGCAGAATCATAGAATTGGAGGAGATAGAAGCTGTAGCTTGTGCTGTGCAGAATATGTACCTAACGTGTACAGCTCATGGATTAGGTGCTTTGTATTCCACACCTGGATTTATTTACTCTGACGAGGTGAGAGAGTTTATGGGGCTTAAGGCAGGAGGGAAGTGCCTTGGGTTGTTCTTTATGGGATATCCGAAAGGGGAGTGGCCTAAGGGGTATAGGAAACCGCTAGAGTATGTTACACAATGGGAAGAAGGAGAGAAGCAATGCGACTGACTAACTATTCTCTACATCCAGGTGATAACAGGTACTATGTTTTTACATTTCAGAAAGATGAGCATGCTTCACGATTTGAAAATTCATTGAGTGAAGATGATATTCCGTATGAGAGAAATGATAAAGATTTCGGGGTGCCTAGGACTCATTTTAACGAGGCATTGAAACATAATCATTTACTGTATGCACATATACGTGAACCGTTTATGGCTAATAAAGGCCTAAGGTGGAGTGTACTTGTTTTTACGGGTTTGATGTTGCTTATCGCCATTGTTGGAGCTTTGAGTACTAAGGTATATGGTCAACAGATGCAATCATCTTATGGGTGGGAATTAGCTTTTCAAGCTAGACTTAATGTACCTTTCGCACTATTGGGGTCAGAGGCACAGACATTTGAGGAGGCTGGACTTAAGGCAA
>CAWVZZ010000162.1:0-2834 GCA_963934745.1 uncultured Flavobacteriales bacterium
CCTGAAGGCTTTGCCTTCTTTCTTCGACAGTGCTGCGACCAATCTCCTCAAGCAAGCTTGGGAGTTTGATCTTTCACTCTCTCAGGCGCCTTGCTTTGTGTTCTGTTTTTTTGCGGGCATGAAAAAAGCCGCCTTGTGGGGCGGCTCTTTTGAGTTTTGGTACCCGAAGTGGGAATCGAACCCACACTCCTTGCGGAACACGAGTTTGAGTCGTGCGCGTCTACCAGTTCCGCCATTCGGGCAAATGGGGGGGGCAAAAATAAGGCAGGGAGGATAAGGTTGCTTACTCTGAGCAATCTTTCCAATCACAAGTGGTAGGATGAGAGAGGCAGAGGTCGGAGGAAGGGAGGGTAGAGAGTTCCGTGTCGCGAGATTCGAGCCAGAGCTTGCGGGATGTAAGATCCTGATGGGACGAGGAGCCTGGTAGTAGGCGCATACGTTGAGCTGTGTGCCAGCCTTTGTAAACAGATGTTTTCCCATCCTGGGCGAGGTGTGACATTCTTAGGGTGAGTTCCGCATCTCCACAGCGAAGGATAGGAAGAAAGCCGCCAGCACGTTCCCAAGCTAAGCGAGAGTGAAGGCTTTGGCAGTGGCCGTGATATATGGATTTCAACTTCGTGAAGTTTGCTGACCAACGCTCAAGGACTGGGCGTACTGTGCCTTCACGGCCACGAAGAACATAGAGGAGGTGTTCAAGCATGGTGGGGGTGGCTTCGTCGTCGGGGTCTACGAAGGTGATGTGAGTCCAATCAGGATCTGCTGCAGATACGGCGGTGTTTCTTGCGATGTAAGCTCCGGAGTTTTTTGAGAGTTGGATCGCCTTGATGCGTGGGTCTCGTTCGGATTGTTCGCGAATGGTAGCTAGGGCTAATGGGGTTGTGCTTTGGTCGTCGACAAGGAGGAGTTGCCATGACTGGTGAGTTGAGGCTAGAATACTGTCAATGCAGCCAGAGAGATATTGAAGGTGATTATAGTGAGCGCAAATGATGAGCACCTTGGCAGAAGAAGTAAATGCAGGGTCGTTTCTGTGTTTGCGGGTAAGTCTCCGGACCTCAACTCGGTGTAAGGCTGTCTGAATTTTTGTTGAAATGCCGAGCTTACGAAAAAAGAGTGCCAATGGAATGCGAATAGCGTCCGGCATAATTTTATTAAAGAGACTCACTCTCATGACTTGTGCAATTCTGTGTCGTATCCAAGTGTGTGGGCAAACGCTTTTATGTCTATCGCTAGAGGGGCGTCAATATCGCTGAGTTCTTTCCAGTTTAATAAACTCTTGCGATTGTTGTACTTGTATCGGCGCCATTGAGTGATCGGGCCGACCTGCGGGTTGAAAAGGGAGTTACTAGCGCGTGAATAACCAGTATTAGCTCCTCGACGTGCACGTTTATATGCTGCCGACCATTCTTCAGGGCTCACCTCCCACCCCAGTTCAGTTAATATTGAGGGTTGTATGGACTCTAAGTCTTCTAGTTTCCATGTGTGTGAGGCCAAATATGATGCTCGGGTATTCCAATCTAACCAATGCTTCATCGCGCGGTGCATTATTCTGCGTGGAAGCTCGGGAGAATTAGCTTGTATATAATTCCAGCTCGCTTTGTTAAAGGTAGTAAGTGACCCAATAACTTTAAGTGGGTGGCGAACTTGGTGGCCTACTAAGAAAGACGAGTCTAGAATGGCTCCTCCGGGGCCGTATACCGCATCTTCTACATCGGCGACAAGGCACCAAGAGGCTATGCCGTCAGCACCCATACTTTCGTGTTTTACGTCTTTTTTGAGTTCCGATACTATGGCAGCGAAGAAGTTGGTCCCTGAGCGTCCTGTCCCAAGAACGGCTATTTTTTTCGGCTTAGCATTCATACAGTTTGAAGAATTATCCTAAAAGTAGTTCCCGCTCCCAACTCGGATTTTAATACCGAGATTTTTCCTCCGTGATATTCTTCTATGATACGTTTTACCAGTGAAAGGCCTAGCCCCCACCCTCTCTTTTTTGTAGTAAATCCGGGTGAAAACACATTTCTGATATCTTGTCTTGAAATTCCCTTTCCGGTATCTGAAATATCAATAGTAACACCCTTTGCGGAGTGATTAATATTAACATTTATCTCTCCCCTACCCTCCATAGCATCAACGGCATTTCTGAGTAGGTTTTCAAGTACCCAGCTAAATAGAGAGGGGTTAAATAACGCGTTTATCTCTATGTTCTCCTGAATACCAGTAAGGTGGATCTCTACTTTCTTACTTATCCTAGGTCTCATATAAGACAGGGTGTTTGAAACTGATTGTCCGATATCACCTGACGTAAGCTTCGGTTGAGAGCCAATTTTACTAAACCTGTCTGTTACGACATGGAGGCGCTGAACATCTTTCTCCATCTCAACAAGCATCGATTGGTCGATCTCCTTTGCTTCCTTTAACAAACCCACCCAGGCCATTAATGAGCTTAGTGGGGTGCCCAACTGGTGAGCCGTCTCTTTTGCCATACCTACCCAAACTCGATTCTGTTCTGCTTTCCTAGAGCTGCTAAAAACCAAATAGGCTGTGAGTAAGAAAGCCGCTATTAAAATAAGTTGGATAAGTGGGTAATACCTCATAGAAGTGAGGATCACGCTGTCCTCAAAAAAGATGAGTCGGGCTCCTTCGCCGGGAAGGTAAACCTTGATAGGATTGTTAGACTCAGACATTCTGTGAAGTCTCCCTTGAAGGGATTCTAGGTTTTCCAGTACCTCAACAGGCACCCCTTTCGAGTGAATCACCTTCTGCCTAAGCGAGTCTGTCATAATAACGGGAACTGAGGCGCTGTTTAAAATCGTCTCCGATGCGAAGGAGGAAATGAG
>CAWVZZ010000163.1:0-2714 GCA_963934745.1 uncultured Flavobacteriales bacterium
AGTTGAGGAGAGGCCGTGAGAGGCTAGAAGGGAGGTGGAGGATTGAGATTGGGTGAGGATGCCAGTGAGGCGTGACCATGCCGTGAATAGGAAGCGGCCTGATGGAGTGGGACGAAGTTGAGCTGCGCCGGGGAGGATGTGAGCCGCAAAAACGTAAGAGGGGATTGGTGGTGTTGAGAGCTGAAGTAGGAGTTCTGGCCAGACCTCGTATTTAGCTGCTGCAAAGAACTTGAAGTTGTAGGATGCGGATGTGAGAAATCTGCGTACGGATAGTGGGGTATCGAGAGGGAGGGCGCAGATGTGGTCTGTTGGGCGAAGCCAAGAGGGTGGAGAAGTATTGGTGAGTGGGGTGTGTGCTGAGGGGGAGAAAAGGGTGAGAAGGATGGGGGTGGCAGGGTGGAGTGAGAGGTAAGCGTCGATGACTGGGGCGGTCTGTTCATATTCTCCGAGGGATGCACAGTGAAACCATGCCCAAGGCTGGTCGTTAGAAGCTGTTTTTTTTGAGAGGGCTTTAAGGGTGTGGGGAGAACGCATAGCGCAAAAGGCACGAGCTCGAGAATGACCTAAAATGGAAGCTAATCTTATAGACAAGCCCCAAACCATGATTGCTATGTTGTAAATGAAATGCAAGGAGGGGGTTGGAGATTAATACCAATATTCTTTAGGGGCGCGTTTGTAAATATGGAGTACCCATCCGAGCTCTACGCCTATGCCGGCGTCGAAGCGAGGTTCGGTGTCGGGGATGCCAGTGTCGAAGTTAGTGGTACGGAGCGGCATGGTGCGAGAGGCAAAACCGAAGATTCCGCCGTAGGCATTGAAACGCCTGTGCGTGTCCATGTGCCAATACCCGATGAAGCCCGAGACGTAACCTCCCCAAGATAGACGGTCGTATCCGGCGACGTAGGGGTCTTCCAGTTGTGTTATGCGATTTTCCGTGAAGTCAAATCCGATCTTATGGTGGATGGACCCAATGCCGCCACGGAGGAAGAGGCCGGAGTTGGGGTTCGATGATTTAAAAGGCAGAGCTGAGGGGATGATGATGCCTGCTTGGAGACCTAGTATGACGCCGCGTCCCGTTACTGTAATGCGGGCTACATCACCTTCATTATCTATGATTTCGCCAGATTCAGTGAGTAGGTTGGAAAGCAGGTTGGGCTCCTGGGCCTCCGCTCCCGTAAGGTAAGTGAGTCGACAACCGAGATATTTATTCTCTTCAGTTTTGATACCGAACCCAGCACCGACGGTACCGAAAGTGCCATACCTATCGTTCAGATCAGCTATAGGAAGGAAGCCTCCGGTTACCACTGAAATATGTGGTGAGCGAAGTGATTCACCGGCGACGTCTCGTGTGGTTTGGGCTATAGAAAGAGACGAGAGAAGCAGGCTGAAAACCACAACGGATGCAAACTGTTTAGAATTCATGATAGCGAAGGTAGGGAGTGTATCTTCGCTTTCGATGGAAAGGATACAAATGGTGGACTTGAAAGGCTTAACCGCTCGGATCAGACCGGAACTTGACGAAGCTATTTCTCGAGTTGTGGATTCTGGTATTTTCATCGGAGGAGAAGAAGTATATGAATTCAGTAATGAGCTCGCAGACGAATTAAACGACGGGAATTTGGACGACGAGATGTTCGTGGTTCCATGTGCTAATGGGACGGATGCACTCCAGATTGCACTGATGGCGTTAGGTGTGGGGGCCGGTGACGAAGTAATTACTCCTACTTTTACCTTTATTTCTACTGTCGAAGTCATTGCTCTTTTAGGGGCCAAACCAGTACTCGTAGATGTCAACCCAGACACTTTCAATATCGATTGTGCTGCCGTAGAGGCAGCCATTACAGACTTAACTAAGGCCATAATTCCAGTGCACTTGTTCGGTCAGTGTGCAGATATGGGGAGACTAATTGAGATATCAGATAAGCACAACATACACCTTGTCGAGGACACTGCTCAATCTCTGATGAGCATTTATTGTGATGAAAATGGAGTGAGTGGGAAGGCTGGGACTTTCGGGGTTTGTGGAACTACTAGTTTCTTTCCAAGTAAAAATCTAGGATGCATGGGTGATGGCGGTGCAATATTTACGCGTTCGGGAGATTTAGCTAAACTATTGCGTTCAATTGCGACTCACGGCTCTCTAAATAAATACTCTCACGAAGAGATAGGGGTGAATTCTAGACTTGACGCTATGCAAGCTGCTATTTTGAGAGTTAAACTCAAGCAACTGAAGCAGTACAATAGAGCTAGACTGGAAGCAGCAAACAGATACGATGAGTTATTGAAGGATGTTGAATGGGTGGATATCCCTTTTCGGGATCCGAGATCATCACATGTTTTCAATCAATACACCATCAAATTGAATTCAAAGAGTTGCTCTACAAATAATGAGATACAGAAGCTTCTTAAGGCTGACGGAATACCCACTGGAATCTACTACCCCACTCCTATTCATTTACAACCAGCATACATATGCTACGGATACGCGAAGGGTGATTTTCCAGTAAGTGAAAAATTATCACAAATGGTTCTTTCTCTACCGATGCATACTGAACTTTGCGAGGAACAACAAGAACACATAATTAAGCGTTTAATAGCCGCGATAGAAAAATGTAATCAATGGACATAGTTGTAGTTGGAACAGGATATGTAGGTATTGTAACAGGTACTTGTCTTGCGGAATCGGGCAACAGGGTTATCTGTGTCGATATCGA
>CAWVZZ010000164.1:0-2624 GCA_963934745.1 uncultured Flavobacteriales bacterium
TGAATTACCGCAAGGTACTTCAGATAAAACATCAAAGTAAGATTTCTCTCAATTTACGAACTTAGCGTGCCATGGCAGTTTTCCGTCTTTTGTGAGCTTATACCTCATGCTTAGCTTCATTGCCGTTCGAAGATTAGCCCCGACTTTGATGTTATTCTTCTTAGCTAGAGATTTCATTTTTACGCCATAGTGTTGAGAGATGCTCCACAATGTTTCTCCTTTAGACACTGTATGCCAAACCACACTCGCATTCTTTCTCTTCGGCTGTAAATAGATTTCATCACCCTTGCTGAATTGAAAGTTTTTACCAACTTCATTATATCTACGGAACTGCCACTCCATCATCTCAAGCTCCTCCGCCAGACTCTTAATATTATCTCCCTCCAATGCTAGGACATACTGTATACCGTTTTCTGTAGTTCTAATACTATGCTTCGACCCACTAACATCCTTTTCTACTTTGTCCGAATCTAAGTCTGCAATAGCATCAGAACCTTTACGGTCTATTTTATCTAGCCCATGCCTTTCGATTAACGTGATTAGCAAATCAGCGTATTTAGGGTTCGTCGCATAGCCACATTTTTTCAGACCCTTAGCCCATCCCTTGTAATCGTAAATATCTAAATCAAACAACTCTGCATACCTCGACCGCAATAGGAATTTACTGTGATCTTCATAGCTGTCTTTGGGATTATCATATACTCTAAAGCACTCTCCCTTTTCGTCATCGTCGTGGTAAGTGCGCCCCCCCTTCCAATCTGCATGACATTTAATACCGAAGTGGTTATTAGATTTCTTCGCTAATTCCGACACCCCGTTTCCACTCTCTAACATCCCCTGCGCTAAAGTTATACTTGCAGGAATCGCGTATAACTCCATCTGCCTTACAGCCTCGACCTCCCATGTCTTAATGTATTCTTCTGCATTAGTTTCTGTTGCCTGTATCCCAAAGCTCACAAGCAATAACGCTGCAAATAACGCTATGTGTTTCGAAAAAGAATTTATTACCACCATTACTGCAAGCTAAAAATCATATCCACGCCTTTTACTTTCGTGTCGTGTTCTACTCAACGCAATAATGTGGAAAACAGTACGCTAAAAAGTTACTGTTGTGTTGTGTGAAATTCTCGCGTCACATAACCAGTAGAATCCATAAACTGCCAGTATCCTGACGCCACGCCTAAAGTGTAATTGCCACTGATATTCAGCTGGCCATTAGGATGCCATGTTTTATATGTACCGTGCTTCAGCCCACCACTAAAAGTATTCAGCGACCAAGTCTTCCCGCTTGAGTATGTTGTGGTCCAAACCCCTTCTTTCACATCCTCTCCGTCTACCACCACAACTTTACCCTGGAAGTTGATTTTAAAATTAGAATGGTATGTGATAATTTTAACTGTATCACCTCCGAGTTGAATTCTTTCCTTACTTACCTGGACTTTATTTCCAATCTCTACCACGAGCTCCTCACTTTTCTCTGCCTCTCCACAACTAATTAAAGTCATAATACCGAGAGTAATAATCATAAATTGTCTCATTATTTGTTTCTCTCTATGGTAAAATCTAATAAATTTATAAGAGCAGTTTTCGAGTCGGATTCTTCAAAGCCATCCAACATCTTAACTGCTTCATCTCTCAACTCGAGCATTTTCTTTCTGGCGTATTCCATTCCCGGCCCTTTAATCACGGCATCCATAACTTCTTTAACAGCACTTGGATCTTTGGGAGCTTTGCGCACGAGGCGAAGCAACTTACGGCGAGTTTTAGAATCGGAATTATTTAAAGTGTGAATCAGTGGCAGGGTTAGTTTCTTCTCGCGAATGTCTTGGCCGGTAGGCTTCCCGATTCTCGTTCCATCACCCAGGTCTAGTAGGTCGTCTTTTATCTGAAAGGCCAAACCCACCTTCTCCCCAAACCCCCACATCTTCTCCACTTCATCATCGCTTGCCCCAGTTGACGCAGCACCGCAAGCACAGCAAGCCCCGATTAATGATGCGGTCTTCCTCCTTATAATTTCAAAGTAAATCTCCTCAGTAATATCGAGTTTCCTAGACTTTTCTATTTGTAATAACTCACCCTCACTTATCTCTCTTACAGCCCTCGATGTCAACTTCAATAAATCAAAAGCCTTAGCATCAACAGCAGTCAAGAGCCCTTTCGATAACAGATAATCCCCTACTAGCACAGCCACCTTCTTATTCCAAAGAGCCTGAATTGAAAAGAATCCCCTTCTCCTGGGACTGTCATCCACGACATCGTCGTGCACAAGCGTAGCCGTGTGCAGGAGCTCGATTAATGACGCTGCGGTATTCGTCCTATCGCCACATCCACCGTGCAGTTTTGCAGTAAGAAACACGAATAGCGGCCTCATCTGCTTCCCCTTTCTACGAACGATATACCTCATAATCGTATCGAGCAGGGCTACATCAGATTTAAGTACCTCACGAAAGTGAGCCCCGAAAGCTGCCATTTCCTCACTTACTGGGGCCTTTATTTCCGCGATTTTCGACATGAATAACAAAGGTACGATTGAAGAGCCCTTTTGGGCGTGGATAGCCTTGTATCTTTGGGGGTATGATTCGATCAATGACAGGCTACGGAAAAGCCGAAGGAATAGTGGGTAG
>CAWVZZ010000165.1:0-2567 GCA_963934745.1 uncultured Flavobacteriales bacterium
AACATCAAATTAAACTGGCGAACATCCGTCCAGTTTTTTGAGCCACTCACAGGGCAGACAATACCGAGTTCTTCTATCACAGCTTTCACCGCCTCTAGATTTTCGGCATTCATAGCAGACCTGAACTTCTCGTTGATTTCGTCAATAGTGGCCTGGCGTCTAAGCACGTTGGGGTTCGTCGCTCGAAACTCAGCCTCATTGAAATCATCACCGAAGCGCTTAACTCCCTTCGCAACATCCTTACCGATTTTTCCCTCAATCTTCGCGATGTAATCTTCGATCAGCACGTCCGCCCTGTAGCGTTTCTTGCTATCCTTATTATCGATGAGGGGGTCGTTAAATGCATCAACGTGTCCCGAAGCCTTCCAGGTAGTGGGGTGCATGAATATCGAGGCGTCAATCCCGACGATATTATCGTTCATGCGCACCATTGCCGTCCACCAATATTCTTTGATGTTATTTTTAAGCTCAGAACCTAACTGTCCGTAGTCATAAGCAGCACTAAGGCCGTCATATATTTCACTGCTAGGAAACACGAAACCATACTCTTTTGCGTGGCTAATTATCTTCTTCAATCCGTCTTCTGAGCTCATTATGCTTAAAGTATTGTTCGTGTTCTGCAAATGTACTTCCTACCGTACAGCTATTTAAACTATATTTACCGCTAAGACTATAACGTCTTTAACCTACCCAATGACTTACAATAAATCACTGGTATATGTGCTAGGCCTATGTACAGTTTTTTTATTAAACTCATGTGCGTCATCTAAGAAGGCCTTGATTGTTAATCAGGAAAACGAAATATCCGCTCTCGAGAGTCAAGTGCAGGAGATTAATCGTGCCCAAACGATTCTTAACGAGGAGAACGGGGAGCTTAAAGATCAAATACTAACTCTTAATTTAACAATTGAAGGTTTTGACTCATCTTCTAACACTTCAGTCTCTTCCTCGTCAAGTTCTAAGGATAAGAGTCAGCTCAGTCAAATCGAAATAAGATTTGCTTCAACAGCTGCATTCATATCGTTTAAGCGAGGCGGACTTGAAAAAAACATTTCGATTAACAAAAGCAGCATCAATAGCGTCATAGAATCAGCAAAAACATTTATGGGCGCTCCTCATGTAATGGGCGGGTTATCAAAAACCGGGATTGATTGTTCCGGGCTGATATACCAAGCTTTTAAGCTCAACGATATAACTACAATACCCAGGATAGCACAAGAACAAGCCCGCTATGGAACTATTATCAGCGATATGAGAGATCTGCGAAAAGGAGATTTGGTATTCTTTACAAAGACATATAGCACGAGTAAATTTATTACTCATGTGGGGATTTATTTAGGACAGTACGAGTTCTTACACACATCATCAAGCAGAGGTGTCTCTATTGCTAGTATCACGTCTAATTACTGGAAGGGTAAGTTTGCGTATGGAACTAGATTAACTAATTAAGGAAATGATTGTTAGCCAACTTAAACATCACTTCCGACGACTACCCATTTTACTATTGGTCGTTTTTTCAACCCACTCTCAGAATTTATTTGCTCAAGACTGTTCCTTACTTTGTGATTTATTATTCCCTCCTTCTGTTCAGCCTGTTCAGCCAATATTGTCTGAAGATTCTGACTCTTGTGATATAATCCTGATTGCTCCTCAATATTCCTTTGATGGTTTTGAGGTTAATGTGACATGGGAGCTGGACGGTGTCAGTGCAGGCTCCGGACCCACGACCACCATTTTAAACAATGACGCACTAGAGGCAGATTCGATTACGATGATATTCGAGGTGATTTCAACAGGAGAGATCCCTGACACATGTTACTGCCCCTTCACCACGTTTTTCCCGGAGTTAATTGACATAAACAACTACCCATGGTCTTGTGATTGCCAACCAGGAGGACCGCCAGTTCCAAGTTTTGATGTTGAATACATATATGGATGTGGAGAAGTAGAGGTGCTTTTTTACAACACTACAGTTGAGGAGCAGCTTTATGATTTAGAGTGGACATTTGGTGTAGATGCTAACACTATCACTTCAAATGAAATAGATTACGGCTTGACTTTTGTGACAGTCGACGATAATAGTATTTTGCCACTTCCTGTAGCTCTAACAGTCATAGATACTAATGGTTGTCAGGGTGTTATAGAAGAAAACATAACAATCCCTAACTCTCCGAACTTATGTGATTCAATAGACTTTACACTAGATGTCATGGGAACAGATTCTTGTGATATAACTGTGGGGATTAATCCTATAGAATTTCAATATGATACTGCGGCTTATGATTTAACTATAAATTACTCCTGGCTAGCAAGTGACCCAGCTTTCCTGCAAATTGTTGGTGACAATAATGCCACGATTAATAATAGTTATGCTCTTACTCAGGAGAATTTAACTCTTACTATAGAAATTATTCTTGAAAGCATCGTTGACCCAGCACAGTCTATAACCTGCGTATGCTCAGAGGAATACTCTTTGACAGACATAGTAGATGAGTATGAGTATTTTTCTTGTGATTGCCAACCCGGAGGCCCGCCCATTGCAGACTTTAATGTTTTTAATGAAGGTG
>CAWVZZ010000166.1:0-2535 GCA_963934745.1 uncultured Flavobacteriales bacterium
CACCTAAGTTTATTCTTAACTCATTTCATAAAATAACATGTCTGAACTAGTTAAACTCACTCAATATTCTCATGGAGCTGGATGCGGTTGTAAAATCGCTCCAGGTGTTCTTAGTACAATGCTTTCATGCATGTCTAAAGAAACTACATACCCTAAATTGATAATAGGCCACGACACTAAAGATGATGCAGCGGTTGTTGATATAGGTGATGGGACTGGAATTGTGAGTACTACAGACTTTTTTATGCCTATAGTTGATGATCCTCACACCTTTGGTAGGATAGCAGCTGCCAATGCGATTTCTGACATCTACGCCATGGGAGGCTCACCATTGATGGCTATAGCAATACTGGGGTGGCCTATAGATAAGCTTCCTCCTGAAGTAGCGGGTGCCGTATTAGAAGGGGGGAGGTCAGTATGTGCAGAAGCAGGGATTCCTCTGGCCGGTGGTCACAGTATAGATTCTCCGGAACCAATTTTCGGGCTAGCTGTCACGGGTAGGGTTAAATTGTCTCATCTTAAGGCTAACGCTACGGCTAAAGTGGGTGACAAGTTATTCTTAACCAAACCTATAGGTGTAGGTATTCTTGCTACAGCTGAAAAGAAATCCATTGTCACTCCAGAGCACATTAATGCTGCCATCGCTTCTATGACTTCTCTAAATAAAATCGGTTATGAGTTGTCCCTTATCGATGGCGTTAACGCTATGACTGATGTGACTGGATTCGGGCTCATGGGCCACCTACTCGAGATATGTGAGGGCTCTAATACCGGCGCAGTTATCGATTTCGAAAAAGTCCCTACCCTGAATCGCACCGCCCTCGAGGATTATCACGCTAGGGGATGCGTTCCCGGTGGAGCTCTTCGAAATTTTGCCAGCTACGGAAAACACATAGACATTCCCGAAGGCTTCACCCGCGATCTTCTGTGCGACCCCCAAACCTCTGGAGGTCTTCTCGTTTCTGTTTCCAACGATTCTAGCATACACAAAGTAGAGTCCCTTTTACAAACTCACGGATTACCATCCACTATAATAGGTGAGTTAACACCCACTCCATCATCGGGAAGCCCTGTAATTACTATGGTCTAAGCCTATTAACCCGGTTTTTGAGATCGGACTTCACATCATTCCAGGATAAGTCTATTATTGAATTAGGGTTTGGTTCCAAATCAGCATCTTCAAAATAAACTAGGCTCTTTTCTGCAAAAAAGGAGTCCGTATTTGTGTATTTCACAGAAAACATCTTTAGGATTTCACTAAGGATGAAGTGATCTAGAAGATGGTAAATGTCATAAAAATCCTCTTGACAACCTCTGTTGCAAATAGCCTTAATTTTCATTGCCGCTATCTCTTCAAGGCTCATAAGTCTAATATTATCTATGGTGGAAGTCGACTTTAATCCCTTTTATTACTAAGGCGAGGCTGTTTTTACTAGTAGAAGTAATAATAAGATCTGGGTATATTTCAGTGAGCTTTTCCACAAGCCTTATCTCATCAAACTTTTCGAGTGAAATAAAATTAAGATCTATAGAAATCCTGTGCCCTATCTGTAGAGATAAGGCTGCTCCACCTACGAGTACAAAAGAATCTAATTCCTTAACACTCAGAAGCTCACCTAGTAGTTCCAGTGTGTGCTCTTCGACTGTATCTCTGTGCAGCATCTAAAATTATCTAATGGAATGTCATAATAGACGGACAAGAAATTATGAGTTTTCCTATCCAACGATTTGATTTCTACTATCTCTGTCATAATTCTTGAAGATGAATAAAGTTCTCTAAGATGATTCCAGTCTTTTATTACGCCTCTTTGCACTACTCTAGAAATAATGTAACGAGCATGAGTATCAGTGTCTAATTCTTCTAGCTTTATATCCCAAAATAAATTTTGACGGAAATTCATATCACAAATATTTGGTATCAGAAGTCACCTCACACTTCCAGTAGCATCTCGTGCAAGAGGTGTACAGGTAGACCCATTACAGTGTAGAAGGACCCCTTAATCTCATTCACGCCTACAAATCCTATTAGGTCCTGAACGCCGTATCCACCAGCCTTGTCGTAGGGCTTGTACTTGTCAATGTAGTGAGAAATCATCTCACTTGAAAGGTCGTTAAAAGTCACCTCGCAGGTGTCGACCTTACAAATAGTTCCACCCTCGAGTGTGGTTACGGCAATTCCCGATGCAACTGTATGTGTTCTGCCTGAAAGTTGTTTCAACATGTATGTAGCTTCTGCTTTATCCTGGGGCTTTTCAAGCACTTTTCCGTCTAGAAGAACTATAGTGTCACCTGTAATTATAACGTCGTCTGGTCCTAGAATATCCTTGAAGGCTGAGGCCTTTGCAAGGGTTACGAATTCTGCGACTTCGGGGCCAGTAATTGATGACGGGTAGCTTTCATCTACTTCTCTAATGACTACCTCTGGTTCAATCTCTAACCCACGGACTAACTCTAGTCTACGAGGGCTTTTCGAGGCTAGAATGATGCGTTTTGAAGAGAGTTTGGGATATAGCATAAGAGAATGTGTAAAAACAC
>CAWVZZ010000167.1:0-2489 GCA_963934745.1 uncultured Flavobacteriales bacterium
AGGTATACCTGATTCTGAAGGCTTCGACCTTCTTAACTGGATACGTTCAGGAACACAGGAGGGAGATGATTCTATAGAAGAGGAGGTTGTATTTAACGACCTTAAAGCTGGTAACCCTCTCGATGAGGACGAGAAATACGAGGGTATTCTCGGTGGGACGTGGGCTCCATATTGCCTGGTGAGTTTCACGGACAATGTAACTTTAGTTTCTGGAGAGACTGTTCAGATGCCTAACATTGCTCCTACCATCAAAGGACTGGAAGGAGATTTGAGCCCTTACTCTGGAATCAGTGGACTTAACAACGTGGATATCGTTCTTACGAATGACAGGTCGCGTTGGACGCGTTGCCCCGTTCTGGAGATGCAGCCTGTAGAGGCCCTTGCCCAAAACGAATATTCTGGAGACCCAGAAAAAATGGGACTCCGTCGTCATGCTTCTGTTGACAAGAACGGTCGCAAGGATGGTGACGCCGGATATTCGGGAAGTGAGGCTAACCCTGATGACGACCAGCCTGTGGGTATGAGTTGGTTCCCTGGTTACGCTATAGATGTAGGTACTGGAGAGAGACTTAACATGGCGTTCGGAGAGGATTCATGGTTAGGAGCTGATAACGGAAACGATATGATATTCAACCCATCTAGCCGCATATACGGTGGAGCGGGTGGGTTCTCAGGCAGCGTTTACGCTGGTGGTCAGCACTGGATTTATGTATTCAAGAACTCTCAATACGAGGAAGGAACATCTAACCGTATGCCAGTATACGATAAAGGAAATTACCTATATGATAACCTTGAGGGGAACCCGTCGACGACTAACGTAAGACGTGTGTTCCGTGCTTGTACATGGGTAGGTTCATCGATTACGAACCCTGACTTCCCGATGCTTTCGCCAGAGGAAGGACTAGTACCTAACGATGCTCGCATACGACTCAGGATAGCTAAAGCTTACGAGAAATACTCGCCTAGTGTAGCTGACGTAGATAATGTGGACGGTGCAGATAATAACTGGAACCCACTTTACACCTTCAATACAGAGACGGTGGCTACAAAAACTTCGAGCGACGCTACACTTAGTGACGTAGTGCTAGATATGATAAACGTAGTACCTAACCCGTACTATGCTTACAGTAAATACGAAACGAGCAAGCTCGACAATAGAGTGAAGATCACGAACGTACCGGAAAGATGCACCGTGAGTATCTACAACTTGAGTGGAACACTCGTGAGACAATATGTAAAAGACGATCCACTAACGACAGTGGATTGGGATTTGAAGAACCACAAGAATGTGCCTATCGCAGGAGGTGTTTACATAATACATGTAGATGTGCCTGGAAAAGATCCGAAAATTCTAAAGTGGTTTGGTGTAATGCGTCCAGTAGACCTTGACACATTTTAAGAATTACGTTTAATTAAATAGCGTAATTTTGCATCCGAACAAATCAGATCATAGATGTCGCCTTTATTAAAAAAAATAATTAGACTTGCCGCTGGTGTAGCCATAATTGTAGTCGGTTTTACATTTATGCAAGTGCTCATCGGCATGAAAACAGTGCCAAGTGTAGTTATTCAAGTTACTCACTCTCGTCCAGTTAAAACTACGATAGTTGAGAACTCGACACATACGCCAGAAATTCAAATTGAGGGAAGGGTAGAAGCGTGGAATAGAATCGATCTTTTCGCAGAGGTTAATGGTGTATTAAATTTAGGAGGGAAGGAATTTAGAGAAGGAGTCACTTATTCTAAAGGCGAGATTATTATTAAGTTGGATGATAGTGAGGCAAGGGCAACATTGAGAAGTGCTAGGGCACAGTTCCTGCAATTGACTACAAGTATATTAGCTAATATAAAAGTGGATTTTCCAAATAGAATTGTTGAATGGGAGTCCTTTGTTAAAAGTATCGATGTGAAGGAGACGCTACCGGATTTGCCAGTGTCGACATCCGATAGAGAAAATTACTATGTTGTTAATAGGGGGGTCAATGCCAATTATCATGCGATTAAAGCTTCTGAAGAAAGGCTTTCAAAATATGAAATCATAGCTCCTTTTGATGGATTTGTATCTACAACAACAGTTACACCTGGTGCACTCGTTAGAGGAGGTCAGCCTTTAGGTGTCTTCGTAGGTTCGAGTGTGCATGAGGTTAAAACTTCGATATCTTCGGACCTGTTATCATACTTGAGTGTAGGAGACTTAGTGGAGTTCGTTATAGATTCAGAGAAGGTTTCTAGTGGACAACTCGATAGGATTTCGTCTAACGTAAATCCGAAAACTCAATCAGCAACGGCCTATTTTAAGATAAATAATTTTAGTACAGATTTACAAGTAAGAGATGGGATGTACTTAGCGGGAACGGTGTTTGTTGATGAGATAACCAGCTGCATAGAAATTCCAACAAACATCATAGATAATGGAATGATATATTCTGTAGTTGATGGGGAGCTTCAACATATTAAAGTAAATGTAGTTTTTGAATCTTTTGGAACTG
>CAWVZZ010000168.1:0-2446 GCA_963934745.1 uncultured Flavobacteriales bacterium
ACTAGAAAAATGGTTGAATATTCGTTCTCAATTCCTACGACGTGAAGTAGTAGAGGCTTTTTTCTTGACGCGGAATGGATGTAAGATGAGCAATCGCAGCGTGCAGCTGAGATTGAGATTATGGGCCAGAAAATATGGCTTCGATGAGAGCCTTCACCCTCACATGTTAAGACATAGTTTTGCCAGCCATATGCTTGAATCCTCTGGTGACTTAAGGGCAGTGCAGGAGCTTCTAGGGCATGTAAATATTTCTACTACACAGATTTACACACATCTTGATTTCCAGCATTTGGCTAAAGTTTATGACCAAGCCCATCCGCGGGCACGGCGAGATAACAAGTAGTATATTAAGGCGTGATCACCCATCTATTGGTGTACAATCCTTTGCTCTAATATAAAAGAGGAATGCGAATCGTGTTTCACGGAACCACTATTATAAGTGTACGAAAGGGTAAAACTGTTGTCATAGGTGGAGATGGGCAGGTTTCCATGGGCGATACCATTCTAAAGGGTAATGCGCGGAAAGTACGACGACTATACGAGGGTAAAGTCTTGGCTGGTTTCGCTGGCGGCACGGCCGATGCCTTTACGCTATTTGAACGTTTTGAAGGTAAGCTGGAAGCACATAGAGGTAATCTTCTGAGAGCAGCAGTAGAATTAGCAAAAGATTGGCGAACAGATAGAATGTTACGAAGATTAGAAGCGATGCTTATTGTAGCAGATGCGGAATACTCGCTAATTATCTCAGGGACTGGTGATGTGATCGAGCCTGAGAATGACATTCTTGCCATTGGTTCTGGGGGCTCGTACGCTCGTGCAGCTGCGGTAGCTTTGCTCGACGAAACGGATCTTGATCCTGAGAAAATTGTACAGAAGGCGCTCACTATTGCTGGTGAGATATGCGTCTATACAAATAATAATCTCACATTAGAAAAAATTGACTCTTAGGTAACAACATTGAAACAAGAAAATGATCTTTCCCCGCAAGAAATAGTTCAACATCTAGATCAACATATTGTTGGCCAGGACGACGCGAAGCGTGCAGTCGCTATTGCGTTAAGAAACCGATGGCGTAGGCTTAAGGTTGAAGAATCATTAAGGGAAGAAATCACGCCTAAGAATATTTTGATGATTGGCCCTACAGGGGTAGGTAAGACTGAAATCGCTAGGCGACTAGCTAAGCTTGTTAAGGCTCCTTTTGTCAAGATAGAAGCTACAAAGTTCACAGAAGTGGGCTATGTTGGCAGAGATGTAGAGTCTATAATAAGGGACTTAACGGAAATTTCTATCAAGCTGGCCAGAGCTAGTGCTGTTAAGGCGGTTCAGAGGAGGGCAGCTGACGCGGCTGAAGAACGTATCCTGAATGCACTACTCCCTAAATCCGGAGCTGACGATAGCGATAGCCAATCTGATACAAGGCAAAAATTGAGGAAGATGTTTAGAGAAAATACCTTAGAGGACAGAGAAATTGACATTAAAGTTAATTCTCCGAATATTGGGTTGGAAATTATGACACCGCCAGGGATGGAGGAAATGACGGGTCAGCTTCAAAACATGTTTCAGAGTCTTAATTCAGAGAAAAGTAAGAGCAGAAAGGTTACGGTCAGGGCAGCCCGAAAAATGCTACTGGATGAAGAAGCCGCCAAGTTAGTTGATGAAGACGAGATAAAAGCACAAGCAATAGAAAACATTGAGCAAAATGGAATCGTCTTTTTAGATGAAATCGATAAAATCACCAAGCGTGGTGATAGCTCTGGGCCTGATGTTTCTCGCGAAGGGGTGCAGAGAGATTTGCTCCCGTTGGTAGAGGGATGCACTGTCTCCACAAAGTACGGTCTTATTAAAACCGATCATATTCTGTTCATTGCTTCAGGTGCTTTTCATTTTTCAAAACCTTCTGATCTCATTCCTGAATTACAAGGCAGATTACCAAATCGCGTGGAGCTAAAATCTCTTGAAGTTGAAGATTTTGTGAAAATATTAACTGAGCCGAATGCTTCATTAACGTTGCAATATAAAGCCCTCTTGGCAACAGAGGGTGTCGTTATTGATTTTTCGGAAGATGGGATAAGGAGAGTCGCAGAATGTGCTTTTGCGATAAATGAGAAGAGTGAAAATATTGGGGCCAGGAGGTTACATACTGTGATGGAAAAAATGCTTGAGGCTTTGTCTTACACAGCCTCAGAGATGAAAGGCCAAAGCGTTCAAGTAGATGCGAGTTATGTTGATACGCATATTGGACATTTGATCGGCGACTCAGATCTAGCCAAATATATTCTATAAGCTCATGGAAAAGCATTACCCTAAGAACATTGAGCTACGGAAAAAATCTCGAAGATTAATAGTAACTTTCGATACAGAGGAAATCTTCGATTTTTCGGCGGAATTTCTCCGTGTCTACTCTCCTTCTGCAGATGTAAAGGGCCATAGTCCTGGTCAAGCGGTG
>CAWVZZ010000169.1:0-2397 GCA_963934745.1 uncultured Flavobacteriales bacterium
TTAGCTACCATGGTAGACAGAGCCGTACCGAGTACACCAGAGTAGGCAGCGATATACCCACCTCCTGGAGCTGGGGATTCAGAAGCGGTTTCTTCAGCAAATTCACGAAGGTTCTTCTTTAAGAGAGGAGTTGAATTAGAATCCGATATGAGATATTCGATGATCCTCTCTTCTGGCTTAAAAGGCGCGAGATCATCTAACCCTAATGACTTTACTGCGATCTTAATTTTTTCGCCCTCGCTAATCCCTGTAGAACGCTCCTGTTTATGCAGAAAATAATCCGCTGCGTCTATCATCACCTTTAACGGTACTAGCCCCACTAACTCGGAACCAGTAACTCTAATTCCTCTAGCACTTGCTTTTTCACACGCCTCGTCGAATGCTATATGAGTGGGTGTGACATTAATATCCGTTAGGTTTAATGACAGCTGAGCGATTCCATACTCTTCGATATACCAGCCTATTCCCTTCACTGCCTTCAATGTTCCAGGCTCTCTAACAGGCTCTCCGTTTGAATCTAGAATTTGCTTTCCCGAAATCTTCCCGCCTTCTCTCTTAATTCGCCCAGCTTCTCTAATGTCAAATGCAATTGCATTAGCCCTTCTAGAAGAAGTTGAATTTAAGTTGATATTATATGCTATTAGAAAGTCTCTAGCTCCTATTGCAGTTGCTCCTGTAGATTTCGCTGAAGAGTTGAATTCTTTGGGGCCAAAATCTGGTTCTCCTTCTTTAGTAGATAATTTAGATAACCCTTCATACTCTCCTTTCCTACATACAGCTAGGTTTTTTCGCTCTGGCTTTAACGCCGCACTCTCGTAATGATAACCGGGAATACCTAGCTCTGTACCTACCCTTTTCCCTAGATCATGAGCTACTTTAACACAATCCTCCATAGTTACTCCAGCTACAGGTACGAATGGACACACATCAGTAGCTCCCATCCTAGGGTGCTCTCCAGAATGCTTAGACATATCTATGAGCTCTGAAGCCTTCTTAATAACTCTAAACGCAGCCTCTCCAACAGTTTCAGGAGGACCTACGAAAGTAATCACAGTGCGATTAGTGCTTTTACCAGGGTCCACATCTAATAATCTACAGCCATCTACGGTTTCTATTACAGCCGTAACTGCATCAATAATCTCTGGGCGTCTGCCCTCAGAAATATTAGGAACACATTCAATTAGTCTTTGCATGAGTACTGTTTTCAGCTTGTGTGTTAACTAGCCCAAAATTACCTCATCCCCCCACTATCTACCCTACCCAACACTCACCATTAACATACACCTTTTCAACAACGGCATCATTCAGTCTGTATGGAATAACCTCAAGACCCGACATTTTTACAGTTAATATCAAATTAGCAAGTTTCCCTGGCGAAATAGTTCCTACTTCATTCTGTAATTCCATTGCGGCAGAACCATTCAATGTTGCAGCAGCAATAGACTCTATAGGTTCTAGCCCCATTTTAATGGACCCCAATCGTACTGCCTCCAACATATTTCCAGAGGGAGCTGTTCCTGGGTTTTGGTCTGTAGCAATAACTAGAGGCAAACCCTCATCGATTAATCTTCTGGACTCAGTATATGGTATGTTTAAAAAATGAGAACAGAGAGGTAGTGCTACCGGGAATACAGGGTTAGACGTATTCATTCTATCCTTTAACGCCTCCACGTCATTGTCAGACAACACCTCTAGATGATCCACTGAAAGCACGTTTGCATTAACGCATAGCTTTACTCCATCAAGTATAGTAAACTGATTAACATGTATTTTAGATTTAATTCCTAATGCAGAAGCAGCCTCTATCAACTTTAATGTGTCATCAACAGAAAAGTAACCCTTTTCACAAAAAGCATCGACGTAATCGACAAGGCCATCTGCAACAAATGCCGGCAACATATCATTAACAACATGCTCTGTGAACTCAGAGGCACTCTTGAATTCTTTAGGTACTGCATGACAGCCCAGAAACGTAGCCTTAATAGGAATTGGAGATTTCTCTTTAAGCCTTGCAATTACTCTCAGTATTTTTCTTTCACCCTCAAGAGAAAGGCCATATCCTGATTTTATCTCAATAGCCCCCACCCCTGTAGCGATAACATCGTGTAATCTAGACAATGACCTTTCGAACAGCTCGTCCTCAGTCAAATCGCCCAAAGCCTTAGCAGAGTTAATAATCCCGCCACCCTTAGCCGCAATTTCAGCATAAGAAAGCCCTCTCAATCTATCCAAAAACTCACCTGCCCTATCATTCGCATACACTAAGTGAGTGTGACTATCACACCATGACGGCAACACATAACGGCCTTCGCAATCTATTATCTCCAGATCCGTCCAGTCCTTAACACCAGGAAAGTCTGACATGTGACCAAAATCAGAAATCAAACCATTTTCAAC
>CAWVZZ010000170.1:0-2266 GCA_963934745.1 uncultured Flavobacteriales bacterium
GGTTTATGAAATATCTACTCATCTCTCAGTGCTTCAACGGGTCTAATACTCACGGCTCTCAGAGCGGGTCCTATTCCGCTCAGTACTCCCACTAAGGCCAGAATTCCAAGGGCTAATAAGGCAATTCGGAAATCTACTTGGGGGTTTTTAAAGTACTCATGATCTATCATGGGTGATACAAATTCCAGCAGACCTACCCCTAGCACAAGCCCAAGAGATCCAGATACTATCATTAAAGTGAGAGATTCCTGAACTACAAGACCGACTATCGAAGAACTTGTGGCTCCCAGGGCTTTTCTGACTCCGATTTCCTTCGTTCTTTCCTTCACAGCTATGGCTAGAATATTCGCCACACCTACTGCTCCTGCAAGCAATGTCAAAAGTCCGATGCCCCATATAAATAATTCTATACCTATAAAAATATTTTGGAATCTCTCGTATTCTTCATTGTTGTTTTCTAACCAAATCCCGCGTTGGTCGTCTGGGTGGACGGACTTTCTTTCCTTAAACCACGTAAGCAAGTGGTCGGTTAATTGGGTGGTTTCTGCTATGGGCATATCGCCTGTTCCGATGATTATTTGGTCCAATTTATCATTACCTGCTCTAAATAGCTTCTTCGCAGTTGAGAAAGGCAGGTAAGCCATTTTATTCTCCCATCTATTCGCGGGATCGTCAAACGATCCCACCACGCGAAAAAGCACACCACCTATAGTTAAATGTGTTCCTACAGGATTTTCTCCATCATAAATCTCTTCAACCAGGGTTGCGCCTATGACAGCCACCTTAGTCGCCTCATCTACATCACGTTGAGAAATATACCTCCCATGGCTAAGCTTAGTGTTTTCCAACATTTGATGGTCCGGATCCACCCCCCTTATCGGAAAATTCCCAGCCTTGTCGCCGGACTCCATCTGCATCCCCCAAATCCTAATCCTCCTCGAATAGGCGTGCACCGTATCCATCTCATTAAACATCGCCTCGACATCACTCTCCCTCATTTGTATCCTCCTATTCGCCTGATTACCTCGATAAGATAGCTGCGTCCTTCCAGACTGAACCCAAATAGAATTCACAGCGTCATCCGCAAATTGTTCCTTCACTCCATTCTGCAACCCGAACCCCAATCCCTGCATCACCACTAAAATAAACACCCCCAAAGCGATACTAATACCTGTCAAAGCAGTCCTCATGGGATGGCTTAAAACCGTATTAGCTATTTCTAGCCAAGTGTCTCTGTTAAACATTGACGGTGTCGATTACTATCTGGCCATCATGCAGATTAATAATCCTATCACACAGTTCAGCTATATCATTTTCATGAGTGACCACCACCATCGTTATCCCCTCTCCATTCAACTCCCTCAACAAACTCATCACCTCCCTAGAAGTCGTGGAGTCGAGTGCCCCCGTCGGCTCATCCGCAAGAATTACGCGGGGCTTCCCCACTAGTGCTCGAGCTATGGCTACCCGTTGTTTTTGACCGCCACTAAGCTGATTTGGTAGGTGCTCCGACCAATCCGTTAATCCCACCTTCTCTAGGAACTCCATCGCCCTGACGTTCCTCTCCTTTCTCGACACTCCCTGGTAATAAAGGGGCAGAGCCACATTCTCCATAGCTGTTTTAAAGCCAATTAAATTAAAGCTTTGAAACACGAACCCTAAAAATCTACTCCTATACTTCGCTGCTGATCTTTCGCTCAAACCCGCCATAGACTCCCCCGATAATACATATTCCCCATTATCAAACCCATCTAAAAGACCCAAAATATTCAACAGTGTAGATTTTCCCGAACCAGACGAACCCATTATAGCCACCATCTCCCCTTCGCGTACATGACAATCTAGCCCCTTCAGTACTTTCAGCTGCTGACTGCCTGTTTTATAGGACTTCTCAATACTCCTGAGTTTAATCATCTAGCGAATATAACCGAGAAGAAAGTAAAAGGGCGTAAATTCGCGCGGCCATTAAGAAGGCTTAACATATGAACGGAATTCGTAACATAGCAATTATTGCCCACGTCGACCACGGTAAAACTACCCTCGTCGACAAGATCATTCATCGTTGTAATGTGATTGACCCACATAAGGTAACTGGAGATTTAATCCTAGACAGCAACGACCTTGAACGCGAGCGCGGAATCACTATCGTTTCTAAGAACGTGAGCGCAATGTGGAAGGGTACGAAAATCAACATCATCGACACTCCAGGTCACGCCGATTTCGGTGGAGAGGTGGAGAGAGTTTTGAAAATGGCTGATGCCGTAGT
>CAWVZZ010000171.1:0-2009 GCA_963934745.1 uncultured Flavobacteriales bacterium
GTTGGGGTGGCGAAAACATGGAATCCTCTGGCGTCACTATTACTAAGCATTATCGGGAGCTGGCTTACATGGGCCTGTGGGAGGTAATCTCTCACCTACCTACCATTCTCAAAAACATAGATACTTGTTGGAATGAAATACATGACTTCAAACCCGACGCACTTGTTCTTATCGACTTCCCAGGTTTTAATATGCGGATAGCTCGAAAGGCTCGCAAAGCTGGTATAAAAGTCTACCAAGTGGTGGCACCTCAGGTTTGGGCATGGAAAAAAGAAAGAGTGAAAAATTTAGCTCGCGACTACACCGCTGTATTTCCAGTCCTACCATTTGAACACAAACTGCTCTCGGCATCTGGCGTAACCTCAATATATCACGGCCACCCCATCATCGACACCCTCGATAAAATTGAAACAAATAACATTCTCGATGGCAAAAAACCCATCCTAGCACTCCTTCCTGGTTCTCGCAAGCAGGAACTTAAAAAGATGCTTCCACTACTGCTCGAAGTGGCTCAGCAACTCCCTTCAATGAGAGCCGTTATCGCTGGAGCTCCAGGCGCTTCGAAAGAATTATATAAACTCGCTAAGGAGGCAGATATCAAAGTTGAATTCGGAAAAACACAAGATATCTTAAAAGCTGCACAACTTGCCGTCATTACTTCTGGAACTGCCACCCTTGAAGCGGCTCTTTTAGGAACATCTCACGTACTTGTTTACAAAACAAGCTGGCTGACCTACTGTGCAGCGAAGCTTGTAATTAAAGTGAAATTCATAGGACTCACTAACCTAATACTCGGACGAGAAGTTGTCCCAGAACTCATCCAAACAGATTGCACAGTAGAGAACATCAAACGTGAGTTACTATCTGAAAAAGTAAAAGCCCAAAGTGAGGCATTTCAAGAATTAAGATTGACACTTGGTGGAAAGGGAGCTTCAGAGAAGATTGCCGGGACGATACTAGAACTTACCTCAGTCGATAAATCTGCCTAAGGAGCCTAGGACTGAGCCCTCGCCTTTGGACTTACCGCCATGACTAGGCGCATGACTTAATATCCGGTCTGCCAGACGACTGAATGGAAGGGATTGAAGGTATACGGTTCCTGTTCCCTGAAGTGTGGCGAGAAATAAGCCTTCTCCACCAAATAGCATTGACTTCAGGCCACCTGCACGCTCTATGCTGTAATCTATATCTCCGGTAAAGGCGACGATACATCCGGTGTCTATTCGAAGTTTATTTCCATTTAATTTTTTCTCTACGATGGTTCCTCCTGCATGGAGAAATGCCATTCCGTCACCACGAAGTTTTTGGAGGATAAACCCCTCACCTCCGAAGAATCCTGAACCGAGACGCTTGTTGAGAGTGATTGAAATTTCTGTGCCTTTTGCAGCACAAAGGAAGGCATCCTTTTGGCATGTAATGCACCCCCCAATCTCAGAGAGGTTAATGGGCATAATCTTTCCTGGATACGGGGAAGCAAAAGCCACTTTACTCTTGCCCACCCCCTCATTGGTGAAATGCGTTATGAAAAGTGATTCGCCCG
Organism: uncultured Flavobacteriales bacterium; assembly: GCA_963934745.1. Taxonomy (GTDB): domain Bacteria; phylum Bacteroidota; class Bacteroidia; order Flavobacteriales_D; family Sanyastnellaceae; genus UBA974. The sequence goes on from CAWVZZ010000171.1 coordinate 1,541, forward strand.
TTAATATGCGTTTTCCCGCACCTAACAGGTTCCCAAAAAACCCGCTGTTGGGCTTAGACCCATCCCCCATCATAGCCTCGAAGGTAATTCCGTCTTCCATCCAATTCATCGCTCCGGCTTCAGCTATGACTGTCTCTTGGGGATCTAATTCAACTTCTACGGCCTGGAGGTCATCTCCGAAAATATTGTAGTCTACTTCGTGTGAGTTCATTCGATAAATATATGAACAGAATTTGACAAAAGACACCTTTCATGATTAGAGAAAAAAGTGCGTTAATCAATTTTTCTACTCTATCAATTCACAGCAAAATAGCTGAATCAAAAATCACAAAATCACTCCCCGCGCTCACGCAAGGCTCGTGATTTGCCAACGCGCGACTGCGTCGCTATAATTTAAAATTTTTAATCCCGGACGCAACGAACAGAATAAGCGCTAAATTGACTTTGACTACTTCTGCCTACGTCAGAA
>CAWVZZ010000172.1:0-1913 GCA_963934745.1 uncultured Flavobacteriales bacterium
CCAACCGCAGTTGGCGCAGACTGTTGTGAACAGAAACTGATTGGTCTTATGGCCACACGACGGGCATCGGCCTTCTTCCATTAACCGAATGTCGCGAAGTGACGTTTTTGCGGCTTCTTTAACGGCTTCGTTGATCTCCTCCATCGTCTCATCAAGCTGTCCTTTTCCGTCTTCGGACAACAGAGAAATGGCTTCTTCGACTTCCTCGTCCTGGTCTTCCAGAACATACTGTTTTTCCCTCTGGAGATCGGAGCCGTTCTCCACTTCCTTCTTAAAAAAACGCTTAAGCATAAGCTCCCCCGAATGATGCATCTCGCGTTTACAACTGTAATTGGCTATTAGGCATAATGTTACGGCCATCAGGAGCTATGGTCAATCCCTGCACCTGGGTCGTTTTCAGAAGCACAACTAATGTTTGTTCAGAGTCGACGGATGTGGAACCCACCATCAACGGGAATGGCGGCACCAGTTGTGAAGTCGAGGTAGCCCTTCGCGATCGCAACAACGGCTAGTCCGATGTCTTCGGGTTGTCCCCATCGTTTGATCGGTGTGAGACCATCCGCGATCAGCTTGTCATACTTCTCCTTTACAGGGCCCGTCATTTCGGTTTGGATGATCCCTGGCTGTAGCTCATTCACGGTTATCCCGTACTCCGCGAGCCGGTCTGCGAATAATCGCGTCATCATTGAGAGACCCGTTTTGGAAATGCAGTATTCGCCTCTGCTTGCGGAGGCTGTGAACGCAGATATCGAAGAGATCACAACGATCCTGCCGTTCTCGATTTTTCCGTCCGCCTTTTGCTGAATCATCTGATTGGCCGCGTATTGCGTGAGGAAATAGGGGCCGCGCAGGTTTGTGGCCATGACCTCGTCATAGCTTTCGGTTTCAGCTTCGAGGATATCCGCCCTGACACTGGGTGCGATCCCTGCGTTGTTTACGAGAAGATCCAGCTGGCCGAAGGCCTCGAGGGTCTTGTCTACGAGTCTCTTCCCGTCGTCAATCTCGGTCACACTGGCCTGGCAGATGGCTGCTCTCACACCGAGAGCTTCCACCTCGGTGGCGGCTTCTTTTGCTGCATCTTCATTCCGCGCGTAGTTGATCATCACGTCGTGGCCGGCTTCCGCTAGGCATCGGGCGATGCCGCGGCCGATACCGCGGCTGGATCCGGTTACGATTGCTGTTGGCATTCGAGGCTCCCGTGGTAATTCAGATGGACGATGTTCAATTCGGGTGCTAAGATAATCAAAAGAACTGATTGAGCAGACTCATTAGATGGAGATTCCATGTCAATTCTGAAAGTTTCTCAGATGGGTCATCCCGTTCTGAGAAGAGTCGCACAACCTGTCGATCCCGATCAGATGCAGACTGATGCGTTTCAACGCCTCGTCGCGGATATGCACCAGACGATGGCCGCTTACCAGGGAGTGGGGCTGGCTGCTCCTCAGGTACACTATTCGATCAGGATGCTGATTTACCTGGCTGAAGCGGAAGGCTCGGAGGACGGTCCTGAGACGTTCACCCTGATCAATCCTGTCATAGATCCGATCGGTGAGGAGATGGATTCTGGGTGGGAAGGGTGTTTGAGCATTCCGGACATAAGGGGGCTAGTGCCTCGAAATTCGCATATTCGGGTGACAGCTCTGGACGAGGAGGGTGAGGAGATTTCGTTCGAGGCACAGGATTTCGAAGCCCGAGTGATTCAGCACGAGGTGGATCATCTGGATGGAATCCTGTATTTTGATCGTATAGAAGACCTGACCACCCTCAGCTTCATGACCGAATACGAGATGTTCTGGGCTTCTGATGGCGATGATGATGCCGAAGAGTAGGCGGAAACACTGGAGAAATCGGGCATTCTGCCGAAAATAAGCATGTGGAAACGAGACAACACATCAGAATAGGGCATCTATACC
>CAWVZZ010000173.1:0-1902 GCA_963934745.1 uncultured Flavobacteriales bacterium
TTTTGGTCGAAACAATTTGACAGATGAAGAATCCGACTAGACTTTTTGATTTCCCTAGATATCAGCTTGAGCACAAGCCTCTGGATGTGATGATGACTATGCCTAACGGAGGCAATAGGAAGAGCTATTCTACTTCAGAGTTTGTTGAGGAAATGGATAGAGTTTCGCGAGGTCTGATTACACTTGGGCTGGACACTGGCGACAAGGTTGCATTGATTTCACACAACAACAGATGTGAGTGGAATATTATGGATCACGGAATTATGCAGGCTGGGGGAATAGATGTTCCTATATACCCAACGATGACTGAAGTCGATTATAAATACATACTGAATCATAGTGAGTCGAAGTTTTGTTTCGTTTCAAATGAAGAGCTTTATAAAAAGGTTTGTGCAGTAAAGAGTGAATGTCCTAAACTTCAAGCGGTTTATACTTTTGAAGATGTGGAGGGAGCAGATTCGTGGAATGTGATTCTTGAAGCTGGAGGAGATGCTCAGAAGGAGGAGTTGGAAACTAGGATGAACTCCATAAGGTCTGAAATGATGGCTACAATCATCTACACATCAGGAACTACTGGGTTACCTAAGGGAGTAATGCTCTCACACGATAATGTGTGTTCGAATGCATTAGCTGCAGTAGGAAGGGTGCCACTTCAAGGACATGAGGGTGAGTTGAGGGTCTTGAGTTTTCTTCCCGTGTGCCACATTTTCGAGCGTATGCTCCATTACCTATATATGTACATGGGCGCTAGCATACATTTCGGTGAAAGTTTGGAAACAATAAAAGAAGATTTAAATACAGCACAACCAATAATGTTCACCGCAGTACCGAGACTGCTCGAGAAGTTCTTCGATGGCATCGTTGCTAAAGGGAGGGCCGCTGGTGGTGTGAAAACTATGATTTTCAACTGGGCATTAGGTGTGGTACTAGAATGGGGGCCTGAAAAGGAAGGGCGAGGGTTGTACGGCATGAAGCTAAACCTAGCTAGAAAGTTAGTGTTTAGTAAAGTTAAGGAGGCTCTCGGGATGACCGGTATTAAAGCCGTCGCATCTGGTTCAGCTGCGCTCCAAGACAGATTAGCTAGATTCTTTAACGGAGCTGGAATTCCAGTACTTGAGGGATATGGCTTAACGGAAACCTCACCCGTTGTCACTGTAAACACAGTCAACGAACCTAACATGATCAGAATTGGAACGGTCGGTAAAGTCGTCGATGATGTCGAGGTGGATTTCACTTCTGACAATGAGATTATAGTTAAGGGCCCTAACGTAATGATGGGATATTATAAGAACGAAGCGAAGACTAACGAGGTGATCAAAAATGGCTGGTTCTATACTGGTGACAAGGGTGAGTTTGACGAGGATGGATTCTTGAAAATTACTGGCAGGACTAAGGAGATATTTAAAACATCTGGTGGTAAATACGTAGCACCAGCGCTTCTAGAGAATGCACTTAAGGCTTCGTTATTTATCGAGCAAGTAATGGTTGTAGGTGAAAACCAAAAACACCCTTCAGCACTTGTCTCACCAGCTACTGCAACTATACAGGAGTGGTGCAAGAGACATAATCACGATTATCCAGGGGATGAGAAAATAGGTGATGATGAAAGGATTTCTTCTAGGATTATGGAAGAAGTTGAGAAGCTAATGGAGCCGTTTTCTCAATGGGAAAAGGTTAAAGTGATTCGAATTTTACCTGAGCCGTTTACGATTGAGGGTGGTGAGCTTACTCCTACTTTGAAGCTTAAACGCCAGCCTATTAAGGATAAATACCAATCAACAATCGATAGCATTTACTCATAAATTTTCCCTACGCGAAGATGTTACAGTGGTTACTTGATATTGACAAGGCCTTATTCAATGCGATAAACGGATCGTGTTCTGCATGTGACACTTTAATGTG
>CAWVZZ010000174.1:0-1837 GCA_963934745.1 uncultured Flavobacteriales bacterium
TAGAATGTCTTCAATAGAAATCCTTAAGGGTTCATCCCAAATCGCATTCGGCCCTCAAACTACCTCAGGTGCGATAAATCTTATTTCGACATTAATACCTGAAGGTTCTGAATCGAATCTTCTTTTTGAATCGGGTTCTTTCGGCAATAGTCAACTTCACTTGACTACTGGAAACACCTACCACACCGATAAGGGGTCGTTCGGATATCTCGTTGAATTTTTGCAGATAGGATCTGACGGGTTTAAGGTGCTTGATAATGGTGGTGATACGGGTTTCTCTAAATCTGATCGCCTTGTGAAATTGAGTTGGGATGCACCTTCGACTTCGACGATTAAGCAATCGCTTCAGTTGAAAATTGCTTCCGTTGAGGAGCAGTCTTATGAGACTTATCTAGGCTTGTCAGCTGCTGATTTCGCTCTTACGCCCTTCCGTCGTTACGCCGCTTCTGCTGAGGATGTTATGAATACGTCCCAAACCCAATACGTCCTCACCCACACCATAACGCCTTTGGCGAACCTAGAGTTGAGGACTGATATTTACAGAACAGACTTTCACAGGAACTGGTATAAACTTGACCGCGTAATTGACTCTACTGGGACTACTGTTAAGCTAGGCTCGATATTAAATTCTCTAGACGACTACTCAGAGACGTTTTCATATCTCACAGGCGGAAATACTATTGGAGAGGCTGGGTTAGATGTGAAGGCTAACAACAGATCCTACTTCGCTGAAGGTATTCAGCACCGAGGCATATTTACTTTCGTAGAGAATAAACTTATTTACGGAGTGCGTGCCCATAGAGATGGAGTGGATAGATTCCAATGGCGTGACCGCTACACGATGTTAGATGGCGACATGTTCTTATCTACTCCTGGAGTTGAAGGCACAGCTGGAAATAGAGTCGAGTCAGCAGAAGCTATCGCCACATATGTACGCTCTATCCTTCACTTCGGTAAATTTACCTTTACACCTGGTGTACGTTACGAGAATATCACTTTCGAGAGATTCGATTACGGATCCGGCGACTTGGAAAGAGTGGGACAGGGCGACTACCGCTCTAACCCAGTTTCAGTACTCCTTCCTGGAGCTGGTCTGAACTATGCTTTGTGCGAATATCTTGACGGCTTTGTGGGAGTTCACAGAGGATTCATTCCCCCTGGCTCTTCTCCTGACACTGAACCAGAAACTTCGATTAACACTGAACTAGGTATGAGGTATTCTTCAAATTCCCTCTCAGCTCAACTAATACTGTTCAACAATGACTATGAAAATCTTCTAGGAGCGGATCTAGCTTCATCTGGTGGTACGGGATCAGGGGATTTATTCAACGGCGGTTCTGCTGTAGCTAAAGGTCTTGAGTTAGAGATAGCATATGACCCGTTTGCTGACGGTCCATTCGATCATCTGGCAATGCCTACAAGAATAGGATACACATACACAGATGCTCAATTCACAAGCGCATTCGATAGCGACTTCGGAGCTTGGGGAGAGGTTGAGGAGGGAGATAGACTTCCTTATCTAGCTGAGCATCAATTATCACTTATAACGTCCTTCGAACTTGAGAAAATCGCATTAGATGTTAGCGCACGTTACACTTCTTCGATGAGAACAATCGCAAGCCAAGGCGATTTCATCGCCTCAGAATCTACCGATGCTACAACCATACTTGACGCAGGTCTGAGATATACACTATCTGATTCGTTCACTATTTCTGTAGGAGCAATGAACCTGTTAGACGGAACATACATCGTGTCTAGCCGTCCTTACGGCCTGAGACCTAGCATGCCTAGAGCAATTAAGTTCGGAATCAGAGCTTCGTTTTAAGGCTAGACTGGA
>CAWVZZ010000175.1:0-1683 GCA_963934745.1 uncultured Flavobacteriales bacterium
CTAATCGAAATGAAACGCGTCCTTGCGAAGGGACGCGTTTTTCATGCACTAAATTTGTATCATGGTAATCCCACCCAGAATATTATATCCTTCTGACTTTATTGATGCATCAGAAAAAGGTGGAATTATACTAGATGTAAGAAGTCCTAGTGAGTTCAGTGAAGGGCATATCGATGGGGCCGTGTCTTGGCCTTTGTTTTCTGATAGCGAAAGGGCTGAAATAGGCACGCTATATAAACAAAAGTCAAGAGAGATAGCAATAGACTTAGGACTAAACTTAATAGGCCCTAGAATGGCTGATATGGCTAAATATGGTCGAGAGCTATTTGACAATCAAGTTGACGATGCAGGTAATCAGGTACGTCATTCATTATTAGTTCATTGTTGGAGAGGTGGAATGAGGTCAGAATCTGTCGCATGGCTATTAAGAACAGCAGGCGTGCCGGCAGTAGTTTTAGAGGGTGGGTATAAGGCTTTTCGAGCTTTTGCTCGTTCTGAATTTGATAGGCCTATAAAATTTGCAGTACTAGGCGGACTCACAGGCTCAGCAAAAACAGAGACATTGTCAGAGTTAGCTTTAATAAAAGGAGAGACTGTCATAGATCTTGAGGGAATGGCAAAACACTACGGTTCCGCTTTCGGTAATCTAGAGGAACACTCTCAGCCCACAACAAAGCAGTTCTCTAATGATTTGTTCTCAACACTAAGATCTGCAAATGCATGGGGAGATAAAGGAATAAGATATAGACCTATTTGGATAGAGAATGAAAGTAGATCCATCGGTTTTGTGGATATGCCAGAGCCTATTTTCACTCAGATGATAAAATCACAATGCTTTGAAATGCTCCGTACACAGCAGGATAGAGTAAATCATTTGGTAGGTATGTATGGTGATATTGATGTCAATCTACTTGCATCAGCTTTTAATAAAATTGCACCTAAGTTAGGTGGTGACAATGCCAATAAAGCTCTCGAAGCTTTATCTCGCAATGATCTTGCTACAGCTGCTGCTATTGCTCTTGTTTACTACGATAAGACCTATGCTCATGGCTTAAATAAGAGGTCAGAATCCATTAGAACAGAAGTCGATTGTAAAACCCTCAGCCCTAAAGAGTGTGCATACGAACTAAGTTCATTCTTAACCAATTTCATGAAATAACATGTCTGAAACAGTAAAACTCACACAGTATTCTCATGGAGCAGGATGCGGTTGTAAAATCGCTCCTGGAGTTCTTAATTCAATGTTATCATGCATGTCTAAAGAAATCACTTACCCTAATCTGATTGTAGGGCACGACACTAAAGATGACGCAGCAGTTGTGGACATAGGTGATGGTACTGGAATAGTTAGTACTACAGATTTTTTCATGCCTATAGTTGATGATCCTCATACTTTCGGTAGGATAGCAGCAGCGAATGCGATTTCTGATATCTACGCCATGGGCGGTTCGCCATTGATGGCTATTGCAATACTGGGGTGGCCTATAGACAAGCTTCCTCCTGAAGTTGCTGGAGCTGTTCTCGAAGGAGGAAGGTCAGTATGTGCTGAAGCTGGTATTCCACTTGCTGGAGGGCACAGTATCGATTCACCTGAGCCTATTTTTGGGTTAGCAGTGACAGGACGGGTTAAATTGACTAATCTTAAAGCTAACGCCACGGGTAAGGTTGGGGATAAGTTATTTT
>CAWVZZ010000176.1:0-1643 GCA_963934745.1 uncultured Flavobacteriales bacterium
TTTGGTTAACGTTTTTAAGCGGTAAATAAAGTGTAGCTCTATTTCTTTAAAAACACTAGCCGTGAGAGGTTGTATCGTTATTTTAATTCTCAGCTGTTAAAACTGCCCCATTGCTATTTAGTAATAACAATGCGTTTAGTTTTGCTTCTAACGCTGCGAGTTTTTGAGCTGTTTCGGTTGATATTATTTTTGCGCTTGAGGCTTCTGCTTTTATGGTTTCTGTTTCCGATTTTTGAGTCTTAGCCTCATTTTTTAACCTTTCGATTTCTTGTTTTTGCGCTTCGATGATGTCCTGTTGTTCATTAATAGCGTTTACCAAAGTAGCTAATATTGGACGATCGCTTAAGGTTAAGAAGCCCTTTGGATCTTCCCCGATTGCTTCAGGAATGTTAGCTTGTATATTTTGAGCTGAAAAACCTGAGTAATCATTAATGGAGTCGTTACCCGTGCTTGATTTCCATTTATAGGTGATAGGAGTTATATTTTTAATATCCGATAAACCCCTGGTAAATTCACCCGAAATATTTTTAAGTCTCTCATCCGATGAGGCTGTAATATTACCACCAGCGTCAGTAGTTAACGTTCCAGCCCCGTATCCTGGCAATTGTAAAGTCTGATTCGATTTTAAATAAAATGCAGTTGAAGCAGTCCCATTTCCCCCAGTGGCAATTTGTAACCCGTCTGTCGTTTCAACAATCCTTACATCATAATCGTCTGCTATATTATCCTTAAAATCTATGTAACCACTACCACTGTTAGTTGTAATTTCTATTCTTCCAGCATCATTTAAGTATACTTCACTAGTTCCATTTGTTGCATGAATGTCTCCAGCTACCTCTAACTCTACTCCTGGTGAAGTAGTTCCAATACCTAAGAATCCAGCACTTGTCAATACCATATTCGTAGAGTTATTGTTAACAAATTTTAAATCTGCCGCTTCTTGTGCATAGATATAAAAGTCTCCCGTTCCTCTGTGCCAAAGATGTGATTGAGCATTTACACCTCCACCTCGTGTAAGTCTCAATCCGAAAGCAGTATAAGTTGCATCACCAATAAGATCAACTCTGCTTATCCCATCACCCGTCCTACCATCTCCCACTACGAAACGCCTTGTCTCTGTTGTTGCAGCATCCATATAGATATCCCCATTTATCTCGGCATTACCCACAATATCTAATATTTCACTTGGCGTAGTAGTTCCAATACCCACATATCCAGCTGTACCATCAATCCTCATAACCTCAGTCATTGTACCTCCTTGATTTATATCAAAAGTCATGGTTGCATCTTCACTACCATTGGTAACGTCATCTAGCTCTACATTTATGCTAGCTTGAGCTTCATGGTCACCTCCATCTTCAATCATAAAAACTAAACCAGTCCCTATTCCTGTCGAAGGTGTTCCCAATGTTGTGTGTGATAACTTAAGAACGTCTACTATTGCACTATTTGTAGCATCATGACTTACAACGTGTAATCTAGCATCAGGAGCTGAATTACCTATTCCAATATAGTCTGAGCTTCCATCCACAAATAATAAGTGAGTTTGAGCATCTCCTTCAACTCTAAAATCAACCGGGTTACCCGTTTCATTAAAAATGGCTGAACCATCAACATCTAAAGTTGCGGTTGGCGATGTGTTT
>CAWVZZ010000177.1:0-1631 GCA_963934745.1 uncultured Flavobacteriales bacterium
GTTGTTGTGTATTCCTAACTAACGTCGCCCATTCTGATTCGACTGTTACATCTAATTTCATGAAGATTGCGGAATTGTTCGTTCCTGTTTGGTTATTGATTTGGGTAGCCGTCATACAACCAGACTTATCGTTGATGTCTGCAATTATTACTTTACCTCCCTCATCAATAAAATCCCAAGCTGTGGATCCTCCGATACCCATTACGTCATCCAGCACTCCTGTAGCTCCACCTGTAATAATTGCCACTTTACCTTCAAGTCTTTTCTTTCTCATTCGTTATGGATACACCTATGAAAATCACAAAATATTGCTGAGATGTATTATGTTATCGATTGGACATTTGTTTTGTACAGAAAATACGTAAGATTACTTAGTTTTTAATAAGATTGGTCGAAAGATTTTCATATAGAGTGGTTTTTTCTTAGAACCCACTTTATAATGTCTCCCTACATCTAAAAACACCGAAGGGAATAAATTAAGATTATTTCCCCAAAACTGTTTTTAATTTTATAGTGTTATTTTACATTGGTTAAGAACACTCGGGAGGAGTGGTATTAATGGCTAATAGATTACTTGAAGTAAACGATTTAGCAACCTACTTTTTTACAGCTGACGGCGTAGTAAAGGCGGTTGATGGGATTACCTATCACATAGATGAAGGTGAATCAGTAGCAATTGTTGGAGAATCTGGTTGCGGTAAAAGCGTTAGTGCCTTATCGATAATGAGACTTATAGCCAGCCCTCCAGGGAGGGTTGTGCACGGTGAAGTCATTTTTGAAGGTAATGACATTCTCAAAATATCTGAAAGAGAAATGAGAAGTGTTCGTGGTAATGAGATATCGATGGTATTTCAGGAGCCCATGACATCACTTAATCCTGTTTTGACGATTGGATATCAATTATCGGAAGCATTGAAGCTTCATATGGGTATGACGACTAAACAAGCACTCCAAAGAGGGGGCGACCTTCTTGAGCAAGTCGGTATTCCTGATGCTCATAGTAGACTCAAAGACTATCCCCATCAGTTTAGCGGAGGCATGAGACAAAGGGTCATGATTGCACTTGCAGTGAGTTGTAATCCTAGAATGATAATAGCAGATGAACCTACAACAGCTTTAGATGTAACTATTCAGGCTCAGGTATTAGAAGTAATGCGTGATATGGCAAAAGAATATGGGACAGCTTTAGTTATGATTACTCATAACTTAGGTGTTGTTGCGAGGTATGCTGAGCGAGTTATTGTCATGTATGCAGGAAAAATAATAGAAACTGGCACAGCAGAGGCAGTTTATGGTGATCCTAAGCATCCGTACACTCTGGGCTTGCTCAGGTCAGTACCTAGGCTAGATGAAAGGAACCCTGAAAAACTCGAAGCAATTGAAGGACTTCCTCCTTTGGTTATCGACTTGCCGGATGAATGTGCATTCGCACCTAGATGTAAATATGCCATAGACAAATGTACTGAGAAAATGCCAGAACTGGAAGAAGTTTCTCCTGGTCATTACTCACGGTGCATCCGGGCATCAGAGTTGAGCGAGATTTCAAAAAAATAGTAAAAATATTGAAACTGCTGAGTTCAAATCAGTGGATGAGGTAATAGATGGTTCAAGAAACTAAAACAACTAAAGAA
>CAWVZZ010000178.1:0-1537 GCA_963934745.1 uncultured Flavobacteriales bacterium
GGTGAAAGCCCTAACGGAGTTCGCATGATACTTAGTAAAGCAGGAGTTTACGTTAAGAAAGAAGTCTCTAGTAATGTTACAGGGGCTAAAAACGGAACTGCTAGAGTATCAAAACAAGATTCACAGGATGCCCTTGTAGCAGCTATTATAGCTCGGGGTCACTTAGTTGACCAGGATATTATATCTAAGTTAACAGGTAAAGCTGCACAGTACTTCACTGGATTGCTCGGGTAGTATCGACATATTTTTTGTAGCTAATTTAGCTACAATTGTAGCCAATTAGGCTTCAGAGTATAGGAAGGTAAAAGATTTTACCCACCTAAACCTAAGGAGCCTTTGTGAAGAAACAAGAACTAACCGCTCTTGTCACGGAGTACGGCGACGCAATCATTACTTATCGTAGTGAGAACTCAAAAAAACTAAAGTACAATGTTTGCACGTTGGACTTTAGTACGCCTTATATTCAGAGCAAAAAGAATAGAGCAAAAGAAACTAATGATACACTATTATTATTTTGTTGGGATACAGACTCTTACCGTTTGTTAAAACCTTTTAATGTGACAAGTGTAGTACCTTTAGCCTCTGTCCTGAAGAACGAATCATGATAGATATAACCGAACCTGTCAATGTTTATGAGCACGTAATTCATTACGATGAAGAAAAACAAGAACAAGTACGACTTACCGTAAATACTTTCAGAGGGGTAGAGTACCTTCATTTACGAAAGTACTATATGGATTTTGAAGAAGAGTGGAAACCTACCAAAAACGGAGTCGCTCTTCCACTTGACTTTAATAACTCTAGGGAATTGTTCCGTGCTTTAACAGAGATTATATCTCTTGCCGAATCGAGGCAAATCATAGAAGAAAACTTTGGTGAGTTAATAAAAGAGATTTATCCGGAGGATGCTCCAAATAAATCTTGACTTTATGTGTATTCTCTAGTATAATATCTGTAAATAAATGAGAAAAGAAACATGACAGATATTGATTACGCATACAGGAACAAGATAGCTAAACTTTATTACGAAGAGGGCAACAGTCCTTTAAGTGATGAAGAGTGGGACGCTTTAGAAGGTTCTCTTCTCAAGTCCACAGATGGTGCTGAACTCGAGGTTGGCTACACTGCTAAGTCTGGAGTTACGCATCTCTATCCTATGTTTTCGTTACAGAAAACTTTTTCTCTTGAAGAAGTAGATGAGTGGTCTAACAACCGCTGGCCCTGTAGAACTCCTAAGTTGGATGGGGCTGCTATATCCCTCGTTTATGATGGAGGCTTATTAGTACGAGCCACAAGCCGTGGTAATGGTAAAGAGGGCATAGACATAACGAAAAATGTACGCCACCTTAAAACAGTTCCGTGGGAAATTGACTACAAAGCTCTCTGTCAGATTGATGGTGAGGTAGTAGCACCTAGTACTATTCCTAATGCAAGAAACTTTGCAGCAGGTGCCTTAAACCTTAAGAGTGAAGAAGAGTTTAAAGAACGAAGACCTTACTTATTTTTTGTAGTACATGATATGCGACCAAATGGTGAC
>CAWVZZ010000179.1:0-1536 GCA_963934745.1 uncultured Flavobacteriales bacterium
TGTGCCCACGAATGTAACGAGATAACCCGAAAGTCAACATCTCTTGGAGGTCTCTCTCTGAATCTTTATCTGGAGAAATTGTAGTGTAACGAATCGATGGCTCTAGGTTATTCATAAGGAGATATCCTGCTTGAACATTTAAGCCATTTCCAGTGTAGTAGTTATTAATGATGTCACCATTTTCCTCAATTCTCTCACCTTTCATCTGCTTGTTTGCGTACTCGCTTAGAAGTGAAAAACCTTTGTACTTGAACATCACATCTGCTAGGATTGTATTCAAATCTGCTAACGCTGAGTCAATCACAAAGTCATTCGCATCTTCAATGTAGCTACCTAGATTTCCTCCCACGCGAGCTGCACTTCTGTTTAAGTCATATGTTAGTCCAAACGAAATCTTAGGAGTCTCTTCTCGTTTCAAATCCGAACTGAAGTAATCACCTTTTCCAGTAAATTCTCCAAGCGGTAAAACCTCTATACGAGCAGTGTACTCAAACCCATTCTCTGGATTAGGGTCTTTCTTATTAGTTCTATTACGGCCTTCTCCTTGAGATATTGCAAGAGCTTGTCTAGTTAGAATAGAGCCGAAACTAATTTTATTTCGGAACTGAATCCCCATGTCTCTATCGATGTTGAATCTAGAGTTCACTAGACTTCGATCAACGAATTGGAGTTTCTGAGAGGAGATAACGCGCTCGCGATTACCTGGGAGTTTTGTTTGGCCTACCCACACCTCCATATTCTTGTAGAAATTCCATCTCACAAAGGCATCTAAAATTAGATTCGATGTGTTATTCGTGTGAATACTCTCTCCACCGTGATCTCTATTCGACAGTCCAAGCTCGATTTTATACTTCAGATTCGTGCTGTATGCGAACCCTGAGAACTTCAGTCTTGAACGGCGAACGAGCCAGTTTGAGGTCATCCCATCCATTGTGATGTTGTCAGCAGGAGCTTGGAACATCATAAGGCTCTGAACCCTTGCGTTGAACTTCATCGAGAAGCTCGAATCACTAGCAATTACATATACGCCCTTTCCGAATTTGCTGTCAACTTTCTGCTGCGATAATAAAGCTGAAGATGATAAAAGAAGGGTGAAAACGACAAGACCTAGAAACTTATTCATAACCCTAATCGATTGAAGAACCCTCTAATACCACTGCTAAATGCGTCAGGTATTTCTGTGATAACAGCCATAAAGGTGAGGTTGTCATTCACTCCTACTGCAATTGCAATAGAAACGGTAAGTCCTATTAGAGCAAATAAGACATCCTTAAGAGCAAGTTTCACACCGCCTAATACAGTGTGAGATCCAGTTTTCATGAGCGACATCCCGAGCTCTCTACCAGCGAGGAGACCGATAAACACCCACGTTGTGCTCATAGGAACTTGACTGTGTAGCTTGAAGTAGAATAATATAATACAGTAGATAAGATCTATGAGAGTTGCGAATCTCACGTCTGTTACAACGGACTTCTCTGTTACAATTTTCTGAATCCGACCACCTTTGTAATACAGTAATATGCCTAGTCCTATTGT
>CAWVZZ010000180.1:0-1514 GCA_963934745.1 uncultured Flavobacteriales bacterium
TATACAGTAAGTGTATCCGCATATACAATCTCTCCAGATCCGGGAGCAAGCTCTCCCCCTGTAGACGGTGACGATTTCATTTCTTTTATGGTACTTAAGGCCTCTTGTTTAGCAGATGAGGGGAACTTTAGAAGTGCAGCTTTGCTACAAGGCGTGAATGCTAGGATTGGACCAGCTCACTTGAATACTTCTTCATATGGTACTCACTTAGCAACCTTGTTAAATCAGGGGCCATGTAAGGCCTTTGAAGAACTTAAAGAACAATATAACTTTAGCTACGAGGGCAAGAAGATAATCCGTGCGGTTATGTCCCCGTTTGTATCAAATAACTTTGATCCACGTTCCATGCTAGGCTCAATGGGAGAAGCCGATACACAGAATGGGCATCGAAGCAGAGGCTACTAACTTAGAAAAGGTGATAAAATGGTAATGATTTTCCAACCACAGGGTGCGGGTACAGAGCACAAAGAGGGAACTATAGTAGTTCAGGCAACAGCGACTGCTAGCGATTGGAATAGTACTGACTATACAATCGACACCTATGTTTCAAACCTTCCCACCACAGGGAATATAAATGCGAATTTTGAAAATAACAACACTGGCTGTGCTCCCTGTATTTAAGTGATATATAATGGCTAAAAATTATTTTGCTGGTATCATAACCAGCGATATGAAAAAGCTCTTTAACGATGCTATAGATTCATTGCTTGAAGACACCGCTCTCACCATTCCGTGTACTGTTTCTTATGGTATCACTAGATGGGAGAATTGTAGCAATTGCATTTATGACCCTATTGGAAAGAAATCTTCTAATAGATATCAGAATGGAGGATCAGTCCCCTTCCCTATGGGGGGAATCTGTCCATTGTGCAATAGTGCAGGCAAGAAGCCTATGATAAGTACAGAGAATATATACCTTGGAGTAATCTTTAACTATAAGGATTTCTTACAGATGTCTACTCCCGTTAACAATCCAGAAGGACTCATACAGACTATAGGTAAGAAAGAAGTTACTCCTCAGATTAAAAGAGCAAAAGAATTGCAAGTAGCTACAGATATATCAGCTTATTCAAATCATAGATTTCAGAGAGCATCAGAACCTGAGCCTATAGGATGGGGAGACAGTGAGTTTGTCCTCTGCACTTGGAAGAGGGTAGGATAATGTCTCGTGGTTTTAAATTAGGCGTAGAGCTAGATGGTGGATTTAAATCTAAGTTTCTTAGCAATGTTAAAAAAGAGATACATAGAAAAATATCAAAAGGTGGAAATGCAGCTGCTGTGAGAATAGCGAATAGGCTAAGACAGTCCATGGTAATGAGAATAACTTCGTCTACAGAATACATCGAACTATCGCAGTCAAAATTTAGAGGAGAGCTTGGAATACCAAATATAGGAGACAGGCTAGATGCAGTTATTCAGCAGTGGGCAGACAGTATAAGCGTTATATTCCAAACTAGCACAATGGCCGGAACATTAGGGCAAATAAAAATAGGATTAATAGCAGAAAACTATGA